>SBFR01000210.1 GCA_006227105.1 Bacteroidota bacterium | reverse complement strand
GTGGTTTGAGATTGAATGTGCCCCATAAATAATAAGGCGCAAGCAGCAAGTAGCAGTTTTTTCATACGATTAGGTTCAATATGGTGCAAAATTAAAGGTTCTTTAAGGTCCTTCGTGAGGGGCTGCCCCCTCAATTTTACATCAATTACGTCCCAATCTACAAAAATTATTTGATTCCGTCAATAATCGTTTTGTTATCCATTACCCAAAGGATCAGACTATTATTTCGAGCGTCCAGATTTAATTTCTTACAGATGCGTGAACGGTAGTTCTCGACAGATTTAACAGATACAAATAGTAGATCGGCAATTTCTTTGCTCGACAATTTTTGCGATACTAACTTCAATGTTTTTAGTTCTGTTCTGGTCAAAGAGTTTAACAATTCTGCAATATGTACCTTGTTCATATCTGAATTGTCATAGAGCTGCTGTTGTTCTCGAATACTTTTGGCCACGTATGACTTTCCTTCGAGCACAAAGTTGATACAATCCACTAATTCTTCAGAGGTATTGTCTTTTACCAGGTATCCTTTTGCTCCATTAAAGAAGGCCAGTTTCAACATCTCCAGATCATTATACATGGTAAGGATGATGATCTTACATGTGCAGTTGTCTTTTGAAAGGATCTCACAAACCTCCAATCCATTCTTTTCGGGCATATCGATATCTGCAATGACGATATCCGGAACCTTCATTTTTACTGCATCAATTACTTGTTCACCATTGTCAAATTGCTCGACCGTCACTTCATTGAAAGAATTCTCAAGAAGAAATTTTAAGCCACTTCTGAAAATTGGATGGTCGTCAGCAATGTAGATCAGCATGTCAAGTAGATTGTATGGTTAAGATTAATTTGAACCCTTTATCCGTTGATGGTGTTTGAATTTTTCCTTTGATTGCAGCAGCTCTTTCTTTGATCGTCAGCATTCCTATCCCTGAATTATTTTTTTCGTCAGACATCCCTTTACCGTTATCTTGATAAGTCATCGTAATTGAACCTGAATGTTGTGATAAGCTTACTTTGAGTGCTGTTGCATTTGCATGTTTGATGGTATTGTTGATGCATTCTTGAATAATGCGGTAAACTTGTGTTTTTACTTCATTATCGATGGCTTCAACGTCCTTTTTGACAGAAATACTACAAACAATTCCTGTGTTAGATTGAGTTTTTTCCAGAAGTGAAACAATTGATCTCTCCAATCCCATTTTGGCAACAGCGGAAGGGTGCAGCTGATGTGAGATCGCTCTTGTTTGTTCGATGACTTCTCCAACTTCTTTGTCTAATCCCTCTAAATCCTGGATCTTACCAGAGTTGAACATGTTGATCTTGGATTTGATGATGGACAAAGATTGACCGATATCATCATGCAAATCTTTTGAGATCCTTGAGCGTTCATTGTCCGTGTTTTCGATCAACTTTTGAGTGAAAAATTCTTTTTGATTCCTGACAATTCGCATATATCGGATGTAGAGAATAGAACTAACTCCAAGGATAAGGAAAACGGAAATAATGATGATCAAATTCATTCTAGTCCGTTTGAGCTCATTCTCTTTCGATAATAGAGAATTTTTATTTTTTTCATTTTCAAGATCGGCATCGGCCTTTTCTTTTCCGTAAATCACCTGTAATTCGGCCAGTTTATCGTCATTTGTGATTTCTTCCAAGCTATCCTTGATATGATAATATTTATCTAAAAAGAACATGGCATTTTTGAAGTCACCTTCTTTTTTCTTGATGTCAGATTTGAGTTTGTAATACTCAAGCATATTGTTGGGACTACTGTAGTATGAAGCGAAATACTTTAGACTATCAGCATACATATTAGCCTCAATCAAATGCTGTTGGTCGAGATGAATGTTTGATTTGATCAAGTAACCCATTCCAAGGAAATTCATTTCTTTCAGTTCCCTTAACCTGTTGATCGCTGAATCAGCATAAATTTCGGCGGTTGCAAAATCTTTATTTTTAAGATAGCTGTCAGAAAGATTTAAATAGGCCACGCTTACGGCTTGCGGAAAACCTAGTTTTCTGGCATTCAAAAGAGTGTTCTGATAATATTGAATACTTGAGTTGTAGTCCTTGAGTTCCTTAAACACTAGACCAAGATTGTTATTAAGGTTGAGCATCAAACGGTCTTCATTCATATTGGTAATGAGCTTAACAGCCCTTTCAAAATCCTTTGCAGCTTCGCTGATCTTTTTATCTGAGAATTTAAGCAGGCCAATATTGTTCAGCATCATCGCCTGATGATATTTGCGATTATCCTTCTCAGCCAGCTTCAACCCTTTGAGATAATAATTCATAGCAGTATCTCGGATCATACGGTCTGAGTAGAGATTTCCCAAACCATTGTAGATCTCTATTTGATTCACCGGAAAATTGTTTTTCTCGGCTTCAACCAATAGTTCTTTGAATTTTTTTTCAGCTTTTACCACATCACCAGCAGATTCGATGAAGGCTAATCTGATCTTCGTTGAGTTGACTAATTCCAGATCGCCGGCTTTTCTGGCTATTTCTATGGATTTTGAATAATTAGCCTTCGCTTTCTCGACATTGTACGAGAAGTAATAAAAGTTGCCGTAAAACTGATAGATAGTAGCTTCTTCACTAGGAAGATTATTCTTTCTTGCCAGCTCAATTGCTTCTTGACCTTTTTTGAAAACTGCACTACTATCGTAATAGGTACTCTGGCGAATGTCCTTTTTTAACTTTTCGAGTTTTTCTTTAACACTACCTTCCTGTGCATTGACGAAATACCCAAATAAAAATAGTAGTATGGTTACGGACAGTTGTCTCATGGTTGCTAGAAGCAAATGTAAAAAAAAGAGCCATTCAACTTGAATGGCTCTCAGATATTAATAGGATAAGATCTTATTTAAGATCAGGCATTTCTCTTGTAAATGCAGGGATTCCTGTCACGTCCATTCCAGTAATTAATAGATGGATATCGTGTGTACCTTCATAGGTTACTACCGATTCAAGGTTAGCCATATGTCTCATGATCGAGTATTCACTTGTAATACCCATTCCTCCATGGATCTGACGTGCCTCTCTGGCAATGTTCAAAGCGATTTCAACATTATTTCTTTTTGCCATGGAGATTTGAGCAGAAGTTGCTTTCCCTTCGTTTCTCAATTGACCTAAACGATACGTCAAAAGTTGTGCTTTCGTGATCTCAGTGATCATCTCAGCCAATTTTTTCTGGATCAGTTGGAACGCTCCGATCGGAACTCCAAACTGCTGACGCTCTTTTGAATATCTCAAAGCTTGATCATAACAATCCATAGCAGCACCTAGAGCACCCCACGCAATACCAAAACGAGCAGAATCAAGACAGCTCAAAGGAGCGCCAAGTCCAGATCTTCCAGGTAAAATATTTGCCTTAGGAACTTTAACATCAACAAAGATCAATTCCCCTGTAGCAGATGCTCTAAGAGATAATTTTCCATGCATTTCAGGCGTTGAGAAACCTTCCATGCCTCTTTCTACAACCAATCCATGGATTCTTCCACTTTCGTCTTTTGCCCAAACGACAGCGATGTCAGCGAAAGGTGCATTAGAAATCCACATTTTTGCTCCATTCAGGATAACGTGATCTCCTGCATCTTTGAAATTTGTGATCATACCACCAGGGTTCGATCCGTGATCTGGTTCAGTTAAACCAAAACAACCCATCATTTCACCTGTTGCCAATTTTGGAAGATACTTTTGTTTTTGTTCTTCAGTACCATACTTCCAAATTGGATACATGACAAGTGAAGATTGAACAGATGCTGTAGATCTTAGACCTGAATCACATCTTTCCAATTCCTGCATGATCAAACCGTAAGAGATCTGATCCAATCCTGGTCCTCCATATTCCTCAGGGATATAAGGCCCGAAAGCACCGATTTCACCCAGTCCAGCTAAAAGATGATTAGGGAAGGTTGCCTTTTCATAATGTTCATCTATGATCGGTGATACTTCCTTTTTCACCCAGGCACGCGCAGCATCGCGCACTAACTTATGTTCGTCTGTTAAAAGATCATCAAGATTATAATAATCAGGATGTACATATTGATCTGTTCTCATGCAGAATAATTTTGGCTGCAAATTTAAATAATTTTCAACAAGGTGAGATTTCAAAAGAACCTCATGTAACTTTGTATCAATTTAACGAACCAGACAAACTTGAAAGAAGGGGTGTTTTTTAGTGATGGGGTTGTCAATATTCCAGAAAGCTTATTGCCCAAGAGCGGCCACGAATTAATGTGGGTCGGTAGTTTGTTGCTGCTGAATTTCATTTTGCTTTCTTCTGTTCGATTAAACAACGGCAAAGCATATGTGCATTTATTCAAATTATTGAATAGTACAACACACGTTGATGATCGCCTGAAAGAAACCTATCGTTTAGAATCGTTTGTCAATGTTGGATTCCTTTTAAACTTTGTAATTGGCTTATTTATATGTGTCTTTTATGTGGCCATTGATATGCTCCATTTGGATTGGTTCATCAGCATTGTAAGTTCAGCATTGATTGTGTCTTGGATGTTTGTCATGCAATCTTTACCACCTAGGATAATAGGATGGTTAATTGGTGAATCCCTGCCTCAGACCACTATCTTGGCCAATACTTTTGTAGGGTTTCATTTTTTTGGGATCCTATTCGCATTTTTGGGACTTGTGTGGTATTTAAATCCACAATTTAAAGAGCAACTCTCAATGCTTGTTGTGTTACTGTTCATTCTAATGAATGTGGTCAGAGTAATAAAAAATAGCATTGTTGTAATTAGTGCAGGAGTAAGTTGGTATTATATAATTTTATATTTTTGCACTCTCGAAATTCTACCACTATTCGTAGCATATCACTACGTTGAGATGAATTTAGGAGTTGATTTTTAAGTTACTTAATTCGTTGAAACTTGGCTGTCAAAACTATCTTAGTATCGCAACCGAAACCAGAAGGAGATAAGTCGCCTTATTTTGACCTTGCTGAAAAGTACAAATTGAAAATTGATTTCAGACCCTTTATTCATGTAGAGGGGATTGGTGCTCAGGAATTCCGTCAACAAAAAGTTAATCTTGCTGAACAAACAGCGGTGATCATGACCTCGAGAACGGCCGTTGACCATTTTTTCAGAATTGCTGAAGAAATGAGATTTGAAGTTCCTGATACCATGAAGTACTTCTGTATTTCAGAAGCCGTTGCCTATTATCTTCAAAAATATGTGACCTATCGAAAAAGAAAGATCTTCTTTGGTAAGCAGACGATAGAAGACCTTGTTGAGGTGATGAAGAAGCATAAATCTGAAAAATTTTTACTTCCATGTACGGATATTTTAAGGGATAAAATTCCGATCACCCTTGAAGAAAACAAAATGAATTTTACGAAAGCAGTTTTGTATAGAACTGTTGCTTCAGATCTTTCTGATCTTGAGGATGTGAAGTACGATATGTTGGTGTTCTTCAGCCCAGGAGGAATTGAATCATTATTAAAGAATTTCCCGGATTTTAAACAAAACGGAACTTTGATAGCAGCTTTTGGACCAACAACGGCAAATGCAGTGGTCAAGAATAATTTGCGTCTTGATATTCATGCACCGCAGCCAAATGCCCCATCGATGACAGGTGCCATTGAGCTTTTTGTTAAAGAGCAGCTCAAAAAAGGAAAATAAAATATTGAAAAGGACAGCTTCGGTTGTCCTTTTTTATTACAGTTCTTTTAAAAGTTGTTGAAGGCCTTCTTCGGCGCCGGCTTGTATTGAGGTAAATCCAGATGGTAATGAAAACTCATGAACATTTGGGTCAATAATATACTTCCTAGCATCGCTCTTCGTATAATGGATCAACCCGGCGGCCGGGTAAACATTCAGTGAAGTTCCAACAACAATTAATATGTCTGCTTTGGACACCATTTCAGCTGCTTTTGATAGCATTGGGACCTCCTCTCCAAACCAGACTACATGAGGCCTTAAAATATACCCCTCCGGACATCGATCTTCCATTGTCAGCTCCCAACCTTCGATCGGAAAATAATTCCTATCACTATTGGGCCCGGAACTTTTTGACAACCGAATATTACCATGTAAATGCAAAACGTGTTTTGAACCTGCTCTTTCATGAAGATCGTCAATGTTTTGTGTGATCACAGTTACAGGAAACCGACGTTCTAATTGGGCGATCATTAGGTGACCTTTATTTGGCTTACATTCCAGGATCTGTTTTCTTCTGAAATTGTAGAATTGCTGCACGAGGGAGGGGTTCTTTCTCCATGCTTCAGGTGTAGCAACTTCTTCAATTTTATATTGTTCCCAAAGACCTCCAGAGTCTCTAAAAGTTGAAATACCACTTTCAGCACTCATTCCTGCACCGGAAAAGACAACTATTTGATTTGTTTTGATTTTCACAGAAATTCCAGTTTACACCTTAAAAATAACGATTTAGCTTGTTTTAGGAGTCCAATAATTTCATAACTTTCAGATTCGTAGGGAAGAAGTGTTCTTCTACCTTTACGGTATCAATGTCGAAAATTATAAAAGTTAAACTATGAAAAAACTATTATTCTCTGCTCTTTTGGTGTCAGGAGGTGTCTTTTCAGTAAACGCTCAGTTGGCTGATGGATCTATTGCTCCTAATTTCACCGTTACTGCTTATCAGCCAGGTTTGGCGAGTGCAGGATTGAATAACAACGGTACTTACACGTTGTATGATTATTTGGATATGGGTTACACTGTATTCATGGATGTTTCTGCTACTTGGTGTGGCCCATGTTGGAATTACCACCTAAGTGGTGCTTTAGAAGATGTATACGCTGCTCACGGGCCTGCTGGACATCCAGGAGTTAGTGGTTCTACTACTGATGATGTTATGGTGATCTGGGTTGAAGGTGACGCTTCTACTGCTGATGCGACGATGTTGGATGGAGCTGGATCGATCGGAAACTGGATCAATCCAACAGGATCTTATGAGATTGAATTCCCTATGGCGAACCCTGGTAGTACGGTAGCGAATCAGATCAACAATGGATACAACATCGGGTTTTTCCCAACTATCTACAAGATCTGTCCTAACCGTACGATCACAGAAGTAGGTCAGTTATCTGCAACTGCACTTTATGGAACAGTTTCTTCATGCCCTGCTCCTGCATCTGCACCAAATGATGGAGCACTTCTTCAATATTTGGGAGATAACAAAGCTTGTGGTGCTGTTGACCTAGTAGTAAGACTTCAGAATAACGGAACATCTCCATTGACTTCTTGTACGATTACTGCTACTGAAGGAGCAACTACAGTTGCTACTTACAATTGGTCTGGAAACTTGAGTACTTATGGTATCGCTGACGTAACTATCGGACAGTTTACACCAACAAATGCTAACCATAACTTAAGCATTTCAATTACAACTTCTGATGCTAACTCAGCAAACAACGTTGTCGCTACTCAAGTAGGTCTAGCGTCGACTGGTACTTCAAACAACGTTGTTGTAAAGGTTAGCCTTGATAGATATGGTTCAGAAACTTCTTGGAAGATCAAGAGAAGCAACGGAACAACTGCTTATTCTTCTCCTACTTATTCTGATGCAGCTGCGAATGGAACCTATCCACAGCCTGATATCAACACTTTCTTACCTGATGATTGCTATAGCCTAGAAGTACTTGATTCATACGGAGACGGATTTGATAGTGGATATGGAAATGGATTGGTTGAAGTATGGGTAAATGGCGTTAAGATCGCTGGTGTATCTGACTTCCCATCAGGATCTGAGGCTGGTGATGCATTCCAGTTGGATGCAGTTGCTGGTATCGAAGAGAATCTTGCGAATTCATTGAGTGTATATCCTAACCCAGCTTCTGACGAGTTAAATGTTGCTTTCGAAGCAAATGGAGACTATGTGATCGCTATCCTTGATCTTCAAGGAAGAATGGTTGCAACTCAAACATTGACTGGTTTGACTGGTTCACAAACTGTGAAGTTCCCAGTTTCTGACTTGGCAAAAGGAAGTTATATCGTTAAGATCTCTACAGAAGGAGTTTCTCAAACTCAGAACGTAGTTATCAGATAATAATCATTAATTGATAGAAGAGCCCGGTGAGAACCGGGCTTTTTTGTTTCTATCAATATCGTGCTATTACCATGCATTTTAGTATCTTTACGAGCTTCAAAAAACATCTATGGCTAAGATCCGTAAACAAGATGCACTTGATTACCACTCTTCAGGTAGACCTGGAAAGATCGAGGTAATTCCGACAAAACCATATTCCTCTCAAAGGGATCTGTCTCTGGCATACTCTCCGGGTGTTGCAGAGCCATGTCTCAGAATTGCTGAAAACAAAGAGGATGTATACAAATACACGTCAAAATCGAATTTAGTAGCTGTAATTTCCAATGGAACTGCAGTCTTGGGGTTAGGTGATATTGGTCCTGAGGCCTCAAAGCCTGTTATGGAAGGGAAAGGATTACTGTTCAAAATCTTTGCAGACATTGATGTCTTCGATATCGAAGTAGATGCAAAAGACCCTGAACTTTTTATTCAAACCGTAAAAGCAATTGCTCCAACCTTTGGAGGAATTAACCTTGAGGATATTAAGGCCCCTGAAGCTTTTGAAATTGAGAGAAGGCTTAAAGAAGAACTTGATATTCCGATCATGCATGATGACCAGCATGGAACTGCGATCATTTCATCAGCAGCCTTACTGAATGCATTGGAGATTGCGAAAAAGAAAATCGAAAAAGTAAAGATCGTGGTTTCTGGAGCAGGAGCTTCAGCTTTGAGCTGTGCTCGCCTATACCATGCGTTGGGAGCTAAGCTGGAGAACATTTTCATGTTCGACTCCAAGGGCTTGATCCACAGTGGAAGGACGGATCTTGACGAAATGAAATTACTCTTCTCTGGACATAAAAAGGACATCGCTTTTGAAGAGGCTTTTAAAAAAGCAGATGTATTCCTGGGCTTATCAAGAGGTGGATTGGTTTCAAAGGAAATGATCGCCGTGATGGCCAAGGATCCGATCGTACTTGCACTTGCGAATCCGGAGCCGGAGATCTCTTACAAGGAAGCAACTTCGGTTAGAAAAGATATTATCATGGCTACAGGACGTTCTGATCATCCGAATCAGGTGAACAATGTTCTGGGCTTCCCCTTCATTTTTAGAGGAGCACTCGATGTACGAGCTACTACTATCAACGAAGAAATGAAGCTTGCTGCTGTAAAAGCAATAGCATCACTGGCAAAGGAAACGATTCCGGAAGAGGTGATTGAGGCATATGGAGAAAAAAGTATTTCTTTCGGTAGAGATCAGATCATCCCAAAACCACTTGATCCTCGATTGATCTATTATGTTGCACCTGCCGTAGCACGTGCGGCGATGGATTCTGGAGTAGCGAGAGAGCCGATCAAGGATTGGGATGCTTATGAAATGGAGCTTAAGAACCGTTTGGGTCTTGATAATAAGTTGGTAAGAAATATTACTGAAAAAGCTCAAGCGAATCCTAAGCGTGTCGTTTTTGCTGAAGCTGATAATATCAAGATCTTAAAAGCTGCACAAACGGCTTGGGAAGAAGGTGTAGCAATGCCCATTCTTCTTGGAAAAAGGAATAAGATCGAAAAATTGATCGCTGAATATAGCATTGAGATTCCTGACACGCAGATCATTGATCCGAAAAGTGAAGAGGAAGAAGAAAGAAGGATCTTATTTGGCAAGAAATTCTTTGAAAAAAGAATGCGCAAAGGATTTACTGAATTCGAATCTATTCAGATCATGCGCGAACGAAATCATTTTGGGGCCATGATGGTAGAAATGGGTGATGCTGATGCAATGATCTCAGGGATTACACGAAACTATAGAGATGTTGTTCGTCCGGCCATCCAGACAGTTGGTTTGCAGAAGGATGTGAACACCATTGCAGGAATGTACATTCTTGTGACGAAGAAAGGACCACTATTCCTTGCTGATACGACGATTAACTTGAATCCAACGGCAGAAGAGATAGCTGAGATTACAAGTAACGTCGCGAAGACGATCCGTAAATTTAAAGTGACTCCGAGAATTGCTCTTTTGAGTTATTCTAATTTTGGTTCATCACCAGGTCCGGATGCAGATAAAATGGCGAAGGCTGTTCAGATCTTGCATGAAACCCACCCTAACCTGATTGTTGATGGTGAGGTTCAAGCGAATTTTGCCCTTGATAATGAGTTGATGCTGGAGAAATTTTCGTTTTCAACGCTTGCAAACAAGCAAGTGAACACACTGATCTTCCCGAATTTGTCATCAGGTAATATCGCGTACAAGTTGCTTCAAAAGATGACTGAAGGCGATGCGATAGGACCGGTATTGGTTGGTTTAAAGAAATCCATTCACGTTTTACAGATGGGATCCTCCGTAAGAGAGATCGTCAACATGGTAAAGATCGCGGTGGTTGATGCACAAAACAAATAAAGAATGATCGTTCAGCTTCAAGGTAGACTAATTGAGAAGAATCCAACAGATCTGGTAATAGATTGTGGAGGAGTCGGATATGGGGTGAAGATCTCATTGAATACGTTTTCAAATCTTGGAGATGATGAAGCAGTGCGTATTTATACTAAATTGATCGTTCGTGAAGACGCTCACATATTGTATGGTTTTGCTTCCAAAGAAGAACGAGAAATGTTTGAACATTTGATCTCTGTATCAGGAATTGGTCCTAATACTGCTATGATCATGTTGTCCTCTATGCTTCCGGATGATATTGCTCAGGCCATTCAGAATGAGGACGTGAGAACTATTCAGAGCATCAAGGGAATTGGAGCGAAGACTGCTCAGCGGGTAATTGTTGACTTGAAGGACAAAATGTTAAAAATGACATTTTCTTCTGAAAATATATTTACTCAAAACAATACGAATCGTTTTGATGCGTTAACAGCATTGATTTCACTGGGATTTGACAAAAAATCAGCTGAAAAGGCAATTGAAAAGGTTTCTTCAGGAGAAGACTCTGTTGAATACCTGATCAAAGAAGCATTGAAGATATTATAATGAAGAGAATACTGCTTTTGAGAACGACACTTCACGTTGGGCTGCTACTTGTACAGCTGCTGTTCGCACATGCACTATTTGCACAGGTTCCTGATACTACCCTTTTGTATCCAATTTCGAACAGCAACGATCCGACTCAGACTTCACAGCAGAGCTTCGACCTTGGTGACCCGACTTCTGTTAATCAAACGATCGTGTATGATCCGATCACTGGAACATACGTTTTCAAAGAAACGATGGGTACAAATGTCAATTATCGAAACCCTTCGATGATGACACTTGAGGAGTACATTGAATATGAGCGCCAGAAATCATTACGTGAGAATTGGAAAGATCGTATTGATGAACAAACCGCAGAAGGGCAGCCGTTTGAGTTGCCGATCAAGATCGGGTCCAAAGCATTTGAAAATTTCTTTGGATCGGATGAGATTACCATTCGTCCGCAAGGGTCTGTCGAATTATCTTTTGGGGTGAACTCGTCGCGTTATGACAATCCTATTCTTCCGGTAAAACAGAGAAGAATCACTCGATTCGATTTTCAGCAACAGATTCAGATGAACCTGGTTGGACAGATCGGAACGAAATTAAAGATCGGTACCAGCTATAACACACAGGCAGCCTTTGATTTTGATAACATTTCAAAATTGGAATATACGGGTGATGAAGATCAAATCATGCAAAAGATCGAATTGGGAAATGTCTCACTTCAGCTTCCTACATCTTTGATCCAGGGTTCACAAACCTTATTCGGAGCAAAGACCCAAATGAAGTTTGGACGCTCAACGGTAGACCTTATCGCGGCATCATCTAAAGGGAAAAGGCAAGAGATCAACATCACCGGTAAAGCGCAGGTGCAGAAATTTGAGTTGTCGGCCGATAATTATGAGGCTAATCGACACTATTTCCTGAACCTTTATCATCACGACCATTACGATGAGGCAATGTCGACAGTTCCGATTGTTAACTCAACAACCTACATTACTCGAATGGAGGTTTGGGTAACCAACAGAACGAACAACACTGAAAACACAAGAAACATTCTTGCGTTTGCCGATTTAGGTGAAGCTAAACCAGAAAACTGGGAAGGAAACCCAGGATCAGCTGCTGCATCAGATCTTCCAGACAATGATGCGAACGGACTATATGCGTGGGCATCTGGTCAGCCTTTGGTAAGAGGTTTTGTCAATGCTGTTTCGGCATTGTCATCTCAGGTAGTTTCACCAGGGCCATTCCAACAGGCAATCGAATATGAAAAAGTTGAGAATGCTAGAAAATTAACTGAGCAGGAATTCTCCTACAACGCCTTATTAGGATATATTTCATTGAACCTACCGTTAAATAATGATGAAGTCCTTGCTGTGGCATATGAGTACACGTATCGAGGAGAGACTTATCAGGTAGGTGAATTCTCGACAGATGGTTCAAGTGGACAAGAAGCACTGTTATTGAAGCTATTGAAGCCAACCATCACGAACCCAAATAATAAAGTTTGGGACCTGATGATGAAGAACGTCTATTCTATAGGTGCTTATCAGGTCGACCAGCAAGGGTTCAGGATAGATCTTCTTTACAATAACCCGGAAACGTCTGTTCTGGTTCCTTTTTTCCCTTATCCGGGAGTGGATGATCGACAGTTGGTTACTTTATTGGACATGGATAAATTGAATCAGAACAATCAGCCATTCAGTGATGGTGTATTTGACTTTGTTCCGATTGATTTCAATGGAAACCGTGCAGAAAACGGAGGTACAATTAACCGAAGAAATGGTAGGATCTATTTCTCTACCGTTGAGCCATTCGGTAAGACATTAGCTTCAAAATTGCAGGGCGCAGGAATACCAGACGTTGTTATTGACCAAGTCGCTTTTACGGAGCTTTACGATTCTACAAAGACAGCTGCACAGCAGATCCCAAGTAAAAATAGATTCAGTTTCAAGGGAGAATATCAAAGCTCAATCTCTTCGGATATTCCATTGAATGCATTGAATGTTCCTCAAGGTGCTGTTTCTGTCACTGCAGGAGGGATCAAATTGACAGAAGGAGTAGATTATACAGTTGATTACAACCTTGGTCGCGTGAAGATCCTGAACAGTGGTTTATTGGAATCAAATACACCAATTAAGATCTCGATCGAGAGTAACTCGGTATTCGGATTTCAGGCAAGATCTTTAATGGGAGCTCACTACAACTATCGATTTAATGAAAACTTCAATATTGGTGGTACATGGATGCGAATGATGGAGCGCCCGGTGACACAGAAAGTCGACTATGGAAGTGAGCCGTTCAAAAACAATATTCTAGGTGTAGATGTAGCATGGAGAACGGACCTACCGTTCTTAACAAAACTGGTTGACATGTTGCCAGTCATCTCCACGACTCAAAAGTCTTCACTTTCTTTTACTGGTGAATTTGCACATTTGATCCCTGGTCAACCAAGAGCGATCAATAAAGACGGAACCTCATACATCGATGATTTTGAAGGAGCTCAGAGTTCCATAGATCTTCGTTCGGTGACCGCTTGGAGATTGGCTTCTGTGCCTCAGGGTCAGCCAGATCTGTTTCCTGAAGCAATCAACAAGGATCTTTCAGCCGGTTTTAAAAGAGCAAAAACAGCGTGGTATTTAATTGACCCGTTGTTTTATCAGAACAATGCGTTAACTCCTCAACACATTAAGGATGATCCTACGATGCTTTCGGATAGCAGAATGAGGATTGTCAATCAGACAGACATTTTCCCTAATCTACAGCAGCAGTACGGTTCTATACCAAACATTCCAATTCTTGAGCTTGGCTATTATCCGAGAGAAAGAGGGATGTACAACTACGATACGACGGATACCTACAATGCGGACGGAACGTTTATCGATCCTGAAAACAGATGGGGAGGGATTATGCGTGCCCTTACCACGAATGATTTCGAATTAACGAATATTGAGTTTATTCAGTTCTGGGTATTGGATCCATTTAATGAGGATGCTGAAAATGCTAATCCAAACTCAGCAATGACGGGGGGAGATCTTTATTTCAACCTTGGAAATATTTCGGAAGACATTTTACCGGATTCAAGAAAGAGTTATGAAAGCGGTCTTCCACCATTTGGAACTTCTTCCACCGACAATTTAGATACGACAGCATGGGCGCGATTATCGTCTCAGCAGATCGTTGTGAATGCATTTGACAACGATCCTGAAGCGAGGGTGAATCAAGATATCGGTTTAGACGGATGGAATGATAACCAGGAGCAAATTGCCTATCAGCAATTCGTCAATTGGGTACAAAACAATGCTACCATAGATCCTGCTGTGAAGGCGGCAATGATAGCAGACCCTTCGAATGATAATTACAACTTCTACCGTGACGATGATTATGATGCAGCAAAGCTGAATATTCTCGAGAGATACAAGAAGTACAATGGTATGGAGGGCAATTCTCCTACTACCGAGATGTCTGTAAATGAAAACCTTGAAGGTTATCCAACTCAAGCGACAAACGTACCAGACATTGAGGATATCAATCAGGATAATAACTTGTCAGAATCCGAAAGTTATTTCCAATATAAGGTGAGTTTAAGACCTAACCAAATGCAGGTTGGTACGAACTATATTACGAACGTTCAAGTGTATCAAAATGGAAATAAAACTGAAAAATGGTATCAGTTCAAAGTTCCGATCAAAGATTTCGAAAAGCGCGTAAACGGAATTCAGGATTTCAGATCGATCCGTTTCATGCGAATGTTCCTGAAGGACTTTGATGAAGAAGTGATCCTTCGTTTTGCGAGATTGGAATTTGTAAGAGGCGAGTGGAGAAGATATCTTGAAGATCTTACACAGCCAGGGGAGAGCGTTCAAACAGATCCTAACCTGACAACTTTCAATATTGCAGCTGTTAACGTTGAGGAAAATGATCAGCGTGAGCCGATCAAGTACGAAATTCCTCCAGGTATTATTCGGGAGATCGATCCATCTCAAACATATCAAAGACAGTTAAATGAGCAATCGCTTGTACTTGACGTATGCAATTTACAGGATGGAGATGCACGTGCGGCGTATAAGAATGTTCAGTTTGATGTTCGAACATACAAGAAGTTAAAAATGTATGTCCATGCCGAAGAAGTCGATCCGCTTATTCCATTCAACAACGAGGACCTTACACTTTTCGTTCGTCTTGGAACAGATTACAACGATAACTATTATGAGTATGAACTTCCATTGTATGAAACGCAATGGGG
>SBFR01000035.1 GCA_006227105.1 Bacteroidota bacterium | reverse complement strand
AGAAGGGACCGGTTCTGCCGCATTATTGGTTGAATTGGTGATGGTATTTCCATTGGCTACTTGTCCGTAAAAGGTCAAGTAGTTAAGTAGGAAAAATGCAATAGCAACCTGTTTCATCTGTGTTTATTTTCACCTTGATACAACAAGGTATCAATTCGGTTCAATTTTTTTTTGAGAATTTAAGCAATTATCATGCTAAATCATTCAAAACACAGTAGATGAAAGGAAAAAATTAAATGCTATCTGCAGCGAACAGGAACTTATTCGGTGAAACCAGATTGGTTTTAACAGCATACATCACAATACCGGCAGTGTTCTTTACACCTAATTTCGCCATGATATTCTTTCGGTGAGTATTGATGGTATGATTCGATAAAAAGAGCTGTTCTGCGATCTGAGCATTCGTGTTCCCTTCAGCGATCAAGACGATGATCTCATTTTCTCGTTCAGAAAGCACGACAGGTTCACATGAGAATGATTCAAAATCGATATCGTCAACATTAATTGATGCTTTCTGAATTGTTTCCAGGATTTGACCACAAAAGAATTTATTACCTCTGGAGGTTTCTTTTACAGCATTCACGATCTCTCCAAGATCACAGTCTTTTTTGACGTAGCTACGAACTCCTGAACGAAGAGCGTCTACTAATACCTGTGCAGATTGTTCAGGAGTTATCGCCAGAACTTTTGATTCGGAAGATTCTTGAATTGCCTTTCGAATAATGTCGATATCGAAACCAGGTGATGTATAATCGATCACGATCAATGAAGCACCGAAATTTCTCACTTGCTCCATCAATTCGTCATTATCCCTTGCTTCACCGACGATCTTCACCTTATCGATGGAATTGAGAACAGTTCTTAAACCAACTCTCACAAGATCATTACTATCTGCCAGGATTACTCGCACCTTATTTAGAATAATTTTAAACAAAGTTAAAGATCAAAATTCAAATCGCGAGAATCAATCCATTATTCTTTTCAACAAAACATTTATAAAAAAGCCCGGATAAACCGGGCTCACTATTTCAAGTCGTATTATTATCTCGTAAATAACATCTCTCTGAACTTTGGCAATGGCCACATTTCGTCATCGATCAAAAGTTCAAGCTTATCAGCATGATAACGGATCTCATCAAAATGAACCTTTACTTTATCGCAATACGCTTCAGCCTTTTCTTCTGCATGCTCGATCTGGTTCGCTGCCTTTCTTTCTTTTAACATGTGATCAGCTGCGTGCTTCATCTGATTCAAGTGAACTGAAATACGCTGGATCAATTCGATCTGACCTTTTGCCGCTTCTTTTCCAGCTTTATCTCCAAGAACATTGATCAACCCCTGAACGTTCGCAATCAATTTATTCTGATATTCGATCACAGAAGGAATGATCATCGATTGAACAACATCACCCATAATACGAGCTTCAATTTGGATCTTTAGAATATAATTCTCGAATTCGATCTCCTTTCTTGCCTCTAATTCACGAGGAGTAAGTACGCCCATTTCATCAAACAAAGCAGCTACTTTCTTCTCTCCCCACACCTTCAAAGCTCTTGGCGTATCTTTCAAGTTACTTAATCCTCTTTTCTCAGCTTCAATTCTCCATTCCTCACCATATCCGTTTCCTTCGAATCTGATCTTTTTCGATTCCTTGATCAATTTCTGAAGTTCTTTAAGGATCGCCTCATCCTTACCTTCTCCTTTATCGATACGAGCGTCTACTGATTTCTTGAATTCCTTCAATTGCTTCGCCATGATGGTATTCAAAACGATCATTGCTGAAGAACAGTTCGCCGTTGAACCTACTGCTCTGAACTCAAACTTATTTCCTGTAAAAGCAAATGGTGAAGTTCTGTTACGATCTGTATTGTCTAACATGATCTGAGGGATCTTCCCGATATTCAGTTTCAATTCAGTCTTATCTTCAGGTGTCATTTTTCCAGACTTCACGTTCTTTTCGATATCATCCAAAAGTGAAGACAACTGAGAACCAATAAATGTAGAAATGATCGCTGGCGGCGCTTCATTGGCCCCAAGACGGTGATCGTTTCCTGCAGATGCAATTGCAGCTCTTAGGATATCCGCATTATCGTGGATCGCTTTGATCGTATTCACGAAGAAAGTAAGGAACTGTAAGTTTGATTTTGGATTCTTCCCTGGAGCAAGTAGGTTTACACCCGTATTTGTTCCTAAAGACCAGTTATTGTGTTTTCCTGATCCGTTTACTCCTGCAAATGGCTTCTCGTGGAACAACACTCTGAAATTGTGTTTTCTCGCGATCTTTTCCATCACATCCATCAATAAAAGGTTGTGATCATTCGCTAGGTTGCATTCTTCAAAGATCGGCGCACATTCAAACTGGTTTGGTGCTACCTCATTGTGACGTGTCGTAACTGGAATACCAAGCTTCAACGATTCTGTTTCATATTCTCTCATGAATGCTGCAACACGATCCGGAATCGATCCAAAGTAATGATCCTCCAACTGCTGACCTTTTGCTGCTGCATGTCCAAACAAAGCTCTTCCTGTCATCATTAAATCCGGACGAGCGTTAAACAATGCCTGATCGATCAAGAAGAATTCCTGCTCCCATCCAAGCGTTGCATTTACTTTAGTAACGTTCTTATCAAAATACTGACAAACCTCAACAGCAGCTTGATCAACTGCATGCAAAGCTTTCAATAAAGGCATTTTATAATCCAGAGATTCTCCGGTATACGAAATGAAGATCGTTGGAATACATAATGTTTTACCAATTACAAACGCAGGTGAAGATGGATCCCAAGCAGTATATCCTCTTGCTTCAAATGTATTTCTGATCCCTCCATTCGGGAATGATGACGCATCCGGCTCCTGTTGAACCAAAAGATCACCATTAAAACTTTCAATTGCTTTTCCTGGACCAACCGGCTTGAAGAATGCATCATGCTTTTCAGCAGTGGCTCCTGTCAAAGGCTGAAACCAGTGTGTATAGTGTGTAGCTCCTTTTGTCAAAGCCCAATCTTTCATAGCAGAAGCTACCTGATCCGCCATTTTACGATCCAATTGAGTTCCATTCTGAATGGACTCAACCATTGATTTAAACGCTTCCGAAGGAAGATACTCCCTCATTACTTCCATGTGAAATACATTCTGTCCAAATAGTTCAGATAATTTCCCATTGTACTCAATGTGTTTTGGTGTTCTGTTCAACACATCCTGATACGCTTGCTGCCTTTTTGTTGCCATTTTTGAAAGATTTTGCGCAAATGTACGTCAAATTTCAACCCCAAATTAAAATTTTTAATGATTTTTTATCAACACCCCCTGTTTAGAAAGGGGGTCTCTTAAAATATTTAATATTTTTCCTTTAAATCAGCCTAAAAAACCATTCCGCTCGTTACTTTTTCATCAATTTCAATTATCTTTTCAAAAATTATCCGCTTGAAAACGTTCTGCTACCTTTTAGTCGTCTTTTTAAATACAACCGTGTTCTCTCAGGACACTATCGTAATACAATACCCGCTGAAACCAGAACTACTTCCAGAAAAGCTAAACGACACAATAGTTATTAATAGTCCAATGGACGGCACCATACTATTCGGTACCACCCTTTTACCTAATACTTCTAACCAGGTATATCTGTATGGTTTTGGATTGTACTTGCAAAGCATGAATGGTTCAGAATGCATGAATGACATGGGGAAACCTGAGAGCTTTGCTGATTTTGTACAGAATATTGATCTCACAGACACCAGTCTCCTCGTCAATATCCAGATCAATGCGAATTGCTGCCACTCTTTCCTTGGAGATGCATCTGTCGTAGACGACACAATTTTTCAATTGATCTATTACGGTTATGGAGCAGGGTATTGCGCGTGCAACTGTTGTTTTGGACTCACTTATTATTTTACCAGAGAAGATTATGGAAGGGAAGAATTTGATCGGATCCGATATGTTATGATCAATGAAGACAGGGATCATCTTTACCCATTCAGGAAATGATCAACGATTAAATAGTCGCTTGAAGAAAGGAATATCATATGTAAGCTCAGAAACCTTATTCGGATCAAAAACTCTTGCAGCAAATTCCTTGATATCATTTCCGTCGATCGAATCAATGATCTCATGGATATGAACGATCGAATCGATCTCATTATGAATCAGGATGTTCTTTGCATGACTAAACATCAGTTCAAGATTTGAATCCAGCGACAAAGCGATATGGCCCTTCAATTGTTCTTTGGATTGCTCAAGCTCTTCTGCAGGAATCCCCTCGCGGATCACTTTATCCAGCTCTGACCTCACCAATTGAATGCATTCTTTCAAATACTTCCTATCAGTACCCAGATAAATGGTCCAGAATCCGGAGTCAGAATAAGACGAATAAGCTCCTTCGATATTATAGGCGTATCCTCTTTCTTCACGAATCAGAAGTGACAGCTTTGAATTCGAAGCTGGCCCACCCAGATAGTTGATCAATAATGCCATCAACCTTCTTTCATCATCATTATAAGACGGCGCTATTCCTCCCAGAACATAATGAACCTGACTGTTCGCATTCTTTTTAAGTACTTTGAACGGTTTGACCAATTTAGGTGCCACCACATCAATTCCGTTGTCCTTACCTTTTATGGATCCAAAATACTCTTCTAACTGTGATTTCAACGCTTCGACCTCAAAGTTCCCTACGACGGAGATCACCATTCTTTCAGGAACAAATAAGCGATGTACAAAATTTAAGATCTGTTTACGGGTAAAAGATTTCACTGACTTTTTCGATCCTAAAATATTTTCTCCAAGTGGATGATCTTTGAATAGCAATGCTTCGAAATCTTCGATCAGATTGTCCACAGGTGAATCTTCATAGGAAAGGATCTCATCCAGAACAACATCTTTCTCTTTTTCGATCTCCTCTTCGGGAAAATCAGCATTTTTCACAATATCACTCAAGAGATCCGCTGCGATATCAAAATGCTGTCTTCGAAAAGATGCATAAACACAAAGCTCTTCTTTATTCGTGTATGCGTTCAGTTCACCTCCCACTTTATCCAAATCGGAAACGATCTGAATTGAATTTCGCTTTTTAGTTCCTTTAAATATGCAGTGTTCTACAAAATGAGCAAGACCATCTTCCCCAGGCCCCTCAAATCTGGAACCGGACAGGATCATCACCCCCATATGCGCAACAAATGAATCGCGATGTTCAAAGACAACTCGAATTCCATTGTTTAAAGAAATGATATTTGGATGTATTTCCTGCATCAAGGATTCCTTCTAAAGATCTCCCACCTGCTTTCACTCTTTCGGTATACGATCCTGTCGTGCAACCTAGATCTTCTACCTTGCCAGAACTCAACCTCTACAGGACGAACAAGATACCCTCCCCAATGATCTGGACGAGGAACATCATCCGGAAACTTTTCAGCATACTCATGAACACGGTCTTCAAGTTCCTTTCTGGAATCAAGCGTTTCACTCTGATGAGAAGCCCAAGCACCAATTTTACTTCCCCAAGGTCTGGATTCAAAATAGGCATCACTCATTTCTGAAGGAACTTTTTCTGCATGCCCCTTAATACTTATCTGTCTTTCCAATTCAGGCCAGAAGATCAGGATATGAACATTTGGATTTCTATCGATCGCTTTCCCTTTGGCACTTGAGTAATTCGTATAAAAGACCAAGCCTTCCTCCATCAGATCCTTCAGATAAACGATCCTGGAGATCGGAAATCCATCTTCACCAATGGTTGAAACGGATATAGCATTTGGTTCATGAACATTTTTCTCGATCGCTTCTTTTAACCACAAAGCCATCGGCTTCATAGGCTCAACACCTAAGAAGTCTTCCAACTTTCCCTGATCAAACTGATGATGATCATTTTTTAGAAGTTCGAGAAACTCTTTCATCAATTATTCATTGTCGGTATACTCATCCTCAAGTTCGCTCCCATCTTCATCCAACTCCAAATCCTCATCCGGAGCAGAATATACTTTTCCCTTTGGCGCAACTTCAGGAAGCTCATCTTCAATTTTTGTTCTACTGATCTCTCTGTCCAGATTTTCTGCTGGAGGAAAAATTTCAACAATTGGAGAAAGCATAATTGAAGGGATATGGAAATCCACCAGGTAGGAAGAAAGACTTTCTTTGATCCTGTCGTAAGCATCTTTCGCGGTATGAGCAGAAACCAGAAAGTTTTGAGCTACCTTTTTCTTTTTCTCATCATCTCCATCCTCTCTCTCATAAGTAACTTTCACTTTGTACCACTGATCAGCGTCATCATACATGAAAATATCATGTAATTCCGTACGAGCGATCCCTACTACATTAAATTCTCCTCTAATTACTGAACCTAATTCTTCATAGATTCTTGCCTCCGCATCTGTAAATGTCATCGCCGCAAGAAGGTAAGGTTCTGAAACTCTTTTGAAAAGTCCGTTTTCTAACTGTTTGGTGTATTTCACCTTAACTGTAAACCAGTTTGTCATAGCGTGTTGTCGTTAATTTTTCGAAAAGCAAAGATACTCAGATTATTCCCCTTTCAGAGAAAATCAAATCGGAAAATGTTAACAATTTGGAGATCAGGTCTGGTATTTCTTACCGTCGCTATAAACGATAAATGATCTATTGAACAACTTCACCAGTACAGAATTTCCGAAGATCTCGTATTCTGCATCCATCTGATTGGTCAATTCTACGATTTCACCATCGACCAATGCGCTTACTCCTCCCATCACATTGCGATAAGCGATCACATTGTTCTTGATAAGGTAATCTTTCGGAATCACATTTCCGAGCTGAATTTTCTTCCCATTCTGCAGCGCATAAGCAAAAGTGTTTTCTGTCCAGTACACGATATCATCCTTCACATCCCAGCTTCCTGCTCCAAAATTTGACAGCTGGTGCTTCTCACCATCTTTGTAGTACATAAGGTTTCCTCCAAGATCTTCATAGACGATAAAACCTCTTCCAGCCTTGTATTTTTTGATCCAGAATTGCTCTACATCCAGAAATTGTCCTTTATCAAAAACGGCAAATGTTCTTGTCGTCGGATCATTGAAGCAGACAATATCACATCCTGCCTGAAAATCGATCGTCCCGTTCCATACACCCAATTCAAATACTTCGCCTCTATACAAGATCTTGAAATAATTTCCATTATCCTTAAATGCAACGATATTATCTCCAATGGCCTGAGGCATAGAAACATCACCTGTAAGCTGAAGGAACTGCTTGATCTCTTTATTATAATAGACACAAACGGTCTTGAATCTGGTATCCTCAAACACTACAATACTGTCTCTAACTGCGAAATCCTGGGCAAAATAGGTCAAGGTTCTTAGCTTACCTTCATCCCACAAATTCAACGTTGGGCCAATACTATAGGCCATAAGGTGGTCAGACACCTCGTAATTGACATTCATGTTAGAAATATCCTGACGTTCAACACCATTATAAACTCTTAGGTTCCCTCTATTGTCGATATATGCCACAAACTCATCGCCGGCCTTGAATTCTTTTATTCTCTGAAACTCCAGTTGTCTGAACGTTCCATTTTCAAAAGTTCTGAAATAATTATTGAAATCTTCAAACGGTATAACTCGCTGAGCTGAGAGGACCCCTGAAATAAACATCAGGGCGAAGAATAAGATTTTTCTAAGCATGATCAAATTTAAGCAAAATCCGAACCATTTTTTCCTGAAAATCAACCACTGGTCAAAATAGCCTACCGATTATCATATCACATGTCCCAATTCTAAAAAAGATATTTTCTTTGTACCCTATCAAATTTGTTAGTACATGAGAAAAATCATTTTAAGCGGACTATTTATTGTAGGCGCGCTGACAGCAAATTCGCAGCGAAAGATCGAGTTTGTTGAATATGATCTTCCAAACGGGATCCACGTGATCCTGCATCAGGAAAGATCAACACCGATCGTTGCAGTTTCTGTACTGTATCACGTAGGATCAAAGAATGAAAATACAGAGCGAACAGGATTCGCGCACTTCTTTGAGCACCTTTTATTTGAAGGATCTGCAAATATCGGTAGAGGAGAATATTCTGAGCTTGTAGAAAAAAATGGTGGTATGTTGAATGCCAATACCTCCCAAGACAGAACCTATTATTATGAAATCCTTCCTTCTAATCAACTTGAGCTTGGACTTTGGTTGGAATCTGAAAGAATGCTTCATGCAAAAGTTGACAATACTGGTATTGAAACTCAAAGAAGTGTAGTTAAGGAAGAAAAGAGACAACGTGTTGACAATCAACCTTACGGATCTTTCTTTACGGAAATGTTTGCAAGACTGTTCACGGTTCACCCATATAACTGGGCACCAATCGGAAGTATGGAACACCTTGATGCAGCTCAGGAAGAGGATTATGTGAATTTCTATAAGACCTTCTACGTTCCTGCGAATGCAACATTATCAATTGCGGGTGACCTTGATATCGAGCAAACGAAAAAGTGGATCGATAAGTATTTTGCTTCAATGCCGAAAGGACAGGCAATTACTTTATTCAGAGACTTTGAGAATCTTTCTGATGCTGATTTCACAGCAAGATATGGAGTTGACAAGTCAAAGTTCGACGCGAAGGATTTCATGAAATCAAAATCTCCGGAAGCAAAGAAGCTGATCGCTTCTCTATCTGCTAAACCGATCGACATCCCTCGTCCAGCGAAAGACACTGAAAAATTGACTAGTGTTAAAAAGGATGTGATCTATGATAACATTCAATTACCGGCGATCTTTATGGGATACAAATTCCCACCTCAAACCAACGAAGATTCATATGCGCTTGACTTCATGAACGAGGTATTATCGGGCGGTTCATCATCACGAATCAATAAAACGATCGTTGAGAAAAAGCAAATGGCAACATTCGCCTTCTCATTTAATTATGGTCTTGAAGATGCTGGTGTTGGAATCTTTGCTGCGATCGCATCTGCAGGAAACAGCCTTGATGACATTCAGAAAGAGTTTGATGAGCAGATCGACCTAATGAAAAAAGAATTGATCACTCAGGAAGAATTTGAGAAGATCAGAAACAAGATCGAAAACGATTTCATCAGCTCAAACTCATCAGTTGCAGGAATCGCGGAAAACCTTGCAAACAATCACGTTTACTATGGTACAGCAAACCGTGTGAATACTGAACTGGACAAGTACATGAAAGTTACTCGTGAAGATATTCAGCGTGTTGCGCAGAAATATTTGACACAGGATGCACGTGTGATCCTGCACTATTTACCAAAAGAAGAAAATAAATAAGCTGAGACATGAAAAAGATATTCCTATTTATCGGATTAATTCTGCCAGTGCTGGGAAGCGCTCAGCTTGACAGATCTGTTCGCCCTCAACCGGGGAACGCTCCAAACATTAACATTAAAGATTCAGAAGTTTTCACAACTGCAAATGGTATCACTGTAATCCTTTCTGAAAATCATAAATTACCTAAGGTTTCATTTGACATCTTTACTGGGTCAGATCCAAGGATCGAAGGCAACAAAGCTGGTTTGTCTGATATGGCCGGTGAACTGATCCTGTCAGGAACAGCAAATCGTTCAAAAGACCAGTTGGACAATGAGAAGGATTACATCGGGGCTTCTCTTGGTGCTAGCTCAACTTCAATTTCTATGTCTTGTCTTACAAAACACATGGACAAAGGTCTTGAGTTGATGTCTGACGTTCTTTTGAATGCCAACTTCCCTCAGTCCGAATTTGACAGAATTAAGAAGCAAAACGAATCTGGTTTGATGGCTGCGAAGTCTGATCCCTCAGCAATGGCCAGAAACGCAGAAGTAAAAGTAAACTTCCCAAATCATCCATTTGGTGGTGTAATGACTGAAGCTACTTTAGGGAACATTACGAGAGCGGATGTTGAATCTTATTATAGAAGCACATTTACTCCGAAAGGAAGTTACCTTGTTATTGTAGGTGACATTACTAAAGAGAAAGCAACTGAGGTAGTGAACAAGTATTTCGGAAGCTGGAAAGGTGGAGAAGCTTATATCAATGCTGCGGGTGACGGGAACTTTAACAAAGGTAATCGAGTGATCTTCGTTAAAAAGCCAGGTGCTGTTCAAAGTGTGGTTTATATCTCATTCCCTATGAAGATCCGTACTGGAGATAATGATCAACTTGCCCTTACTGTATTGAATGGTATTTTAGGTGGTGGAGGTTTCGGTACTCGCTTGATGCAGAACCTAAGAGAAGACAAAGCATACACGTATGGATGTTATTCTTCAACCAACATTACTGAAAATGGTTCATGGATGTCTATGGGTGGAAACTTCAGAAATGATGTGACTGATTCCGCTATTACACAGATGCTGTATGAATTGGATAGAATTACGACAAGTCTTGTTGAAGATGATGAATTAAGCCTGACGAAAAGCTCAATGGCTGGATCATTTGCGCGTTCATTGGAAAGACCTTCTACCGTTGCTCGTTTTGCATTCAACATCATTAAAAATGATCTTCCTAAGGATTACTACCAGACGTATTTAAAGCGTCTTGAAGCGATCACGAAAGATGACATTCTTGATATGTCTCAGAAGTACTTCACTGCTAAGAATTGTAACATCGTTGTTGTAGGTAACGAAGAAATTCTAGAGAAATTGAAGGTTTTTGATGCAGATGGTAAAATTGAGATCCTTGATGCTTTTGGAGATCCTGCAAAGGAAATGGCAAAAGCAGATATCACTGCTGATCAATTGATCGAGAAATACATTCTTGCAACGACCAACAGCAAATCAATGAAGGAGGTAGCGAAGAAAATGAAAAAGATAAAGTCATACAGTGAAACGACTGAGCTTTCAATGGCGCAGGTTCCGTTCCCTTTGAAGTCAACTAACGTATGGATGGCTCCGAATAAAGAAGGATCGAAATTGGAAGGACAAGGAATGGTATTCCAGAAATCATACTTTGACGGTGAGAAAGGTGCGATGACGAGCATGCAGACCGGTAAAAAGGAAATGACTGCTGAAGAAATTGCTGCCAAGAAAAAAGCTTCTGGTTTGATCCCAGAAATGAACTACAAAACTTCAGGAATGAACTATGAGCTGATGGGAATCGAAGAACAGAACGGAGTAAAAATGTACGTTCTTAAATTGAATGATGGTGAAACGGAAACGTTCGAGTATTATTCGACTGCTGATTTCATGAAGATGAAGACCTACTCGATCAGTGAAAACGACGGTGAGACTGTTGAGACAGTTGTCACTTATTCTAATTACAAGGATGTCAACGGAATTAAATTTGCTCATGCAAAGAACATTTCAATGGGTGAAGTAGGATTTACAGGAAAAGTGACTTCAATTGAAGTGAATGGTAAAGTAGATTACGAGAGCTTCAAGTAATCTGAATCCTTAATATAATTATGCCCGGACGCTTTGTTCGGGCATTTTTTTTTGCTGAATTGCAACCTTATTTGACTGATGGTCGTATTAAAGGATGCTATGAAGCTATTTTTCAACATATTAATACTTCTTACTTTAAGTACTAACCTATTTGGTCAGACAAAGATCAAATCGTTTTACTTCTTCACAAATAAATCGAAACCAACGATCTATTCTCAAAAACAATTTGATGAGTTCAATCGATCTGTCAACATGGGAATGGCGAAGATCATTGAAATAAATGCATTTACGGATTCCACAGGTACGGTAACGTCGAATGATACTCTTGCAATGGAAAGGTTGGATTATTTTACTTCGCGATTGAAGAATCCACAGAACATCAAGACCAATGCATATGCACTCGAAAGACCTTATCCACTTCCATCGGCACTAAACTGGAGAAGGGTTGATATTATCTACGATATTACACTTGGAAATCAAACCAATGATATGGCATCATCAGAGGATGGCATCGTGAAAGTTGAACAGAAAGAAATTGACTCTACGGCTCTAAAAGCGCTTTTGGAAGATCCAATTGTTGAGGTAGAACCCAATCTAGTGGTCGAGTCTTCTTATACGAATAGTCTTAAATCCGCGAAACCATTTGTTCTGGATATACAATTCATTGAAGGCACAGCTAAGATGACCGTTGGTAGTGACAAGGAGATCAAAAAACTGATTGAATTCCTCAAAGAAAATCCTGAGGTTCATGCCACAATTAGAGGTCATGTATGTTGTGGTAATAATATGAGGATCTCAAAAGCCAGAGCTAAAGAGGTGTACAAAAGTGTGATCAATGGCGGTATTGAAAAAAGTCGCATGTCATTTGTCGGTAAGTCCAATTCAGAACCTTTGGTTTTCCCTGAAAAAACATCACAAGACAGACAAATGAACCGAAGAGTAGACGTGAAGTTCGATCTTCCTTAATCAGCGGTCCACTTGAAATACGCTTTTCTCCTTTATCATCTCCTATTCTTCTCTGGTTCAACCATTTGCTTTTCTCAATCCGAATTGTCCATTTACTTTGACAAGAACTCGAACAGTTTGCGATTGAATGAAATGAAGAAGCTGGAAGATTTCAGAGAAATCCTGAGGTCTTCATCTGTTACAATCGATTCTGTTCAAGCATTTTGTGATAAGGATGGTACTGTTCAGTATAACGATACCCTCGCCTACTCCAGAGTACAAAGTGTAATGACGTTTTTAGACACGAACATCTCAAACTACTCAATTAAAATCATTGGTGAGCGTTATATAGATCCCCAGAATTACCTTGAATCTGATTGGAGAAAAGTAACCATCCATTTTTCTAAAATCGAATCTGAGATTATAGAGATCAAAAAAAATGAATACGTCAGTGCTTTTGACACACTTACTATAAGTACTGTAAAAGGATCTAAAACCGATCCCATTGTCATTCAGATCGAATTCGTTCCAGGAGAAGATCAATTCTACAATCAACAATCACTTGAAGAACTGGACAGACTTTTTCAATTTTTAAAAAACAATGAAAATATTCATTCCTTTATTCGTGGTCATGTTTGCTGTGGATCTGATTATGACCTGTCTCATCGAAGAGCTTATAAGGTGTATGAATACCTGATGAAAAGAGGAATCTCTCCAAAAAGACTGGAATACAAAGGTTTTAGTAATTCCATCCCATTAAAATCTCCTGAAATAACGGATCAGGATCGTCAACTTAACAGAAGGGTTGATGTCATCTTTCATGTACTTTAACCTACTTTATTTCAGTAACTTTACAAAAACTGATCACCATGAGAATCACTGCACTTGCAAGTTTGATCTTCTTCTCATTCATGGGAATAGGTCAATTACAAATGACTCCAACGCTAAATGATATCCTGATCCCAATGAGGGATGGTGAATTCCTTTCAGCAGACGTATACATTCCTACCGGAGTAACTGAAGCGGAAGTTATCCTGATCCAAACGCCATACAACAAGAATTCATTTCAATGGTCATTGCCATTAGGTATCGGACAAAATGTGGATGCACAACCTTTTATTTGGGTGATCGTCGATTGGAGAGGATTCTATGGTTCGAGCGGTGCAGATCTTTCAAATTTTACGAGAGGCGAAGATGGTTATGACGTTTGCGAGTGGATCGTGGCACAAACCTGGCACAAAGACCGCATAGGAACTTGGGGGCCATCTGCCCTTGGAAAGATCCAGTACGACCTCATGAAAGAAAATCACCCGAACCATACCTGTGCTGTACCTCAAGTTGCCCATCCAGTCTTTCATTATGAAGATTACTTTTACGGAGGAGTACTGGAAGAAGCCAGACTCGAAACACTTGATGCCCTAGGATATGGACTATCGCCAGTAATCATGGCGAATGTTTACTATAGCAGTACATGGGCACTTGCCGAACTTCAATCCAATGTACCCTCCAATGTGAAGATCCCAACGCTGCAGATAGGCGGATGGTATGATCATAACATCGACAAAATGTTTGATTGGTATGCTTCTACCAGAAACGGAGCAGATCTTCCCGTGAAAGACCAGCAATGGCTACTTGTGGGACCGTGGGTTCATGGAGGCACTGGGGCTGCCTATGTAGGAAGCTCAATTCAGGGAGAACTGAATTATCCTAATGCTGAATTCATCAGTGATTCCATGGCCTGGGATTTCTTCAATTATTACCTCCTGGATAGCACGAACAACTGGCTATCAACTCCGAAAATTACTTATTACGAAACAGGAAAGGATGTTTGGAATTCAACGAATGCGACAGGAATCGAAATTACTAACTATGACCCACTCTACTTCGGAAATAACCAAACCTTGTCAGGTTCAACAAGCTGGATGTATTCTTCACTTTCGTCAGATCCATCCAATCCTTCTCCAACTCTTGGTGGGGCTACATTGCACCCGAATCTCGATCAGGGTCCATACGATCAGACTTCGTTGGAAACAAGACCAGATATTTTGACATTTAGCACAAATACACTTGATCAGGATGCTTCCATATCAGGCAGAGTAAATGCAGATCTGTTTATCAGCAGTGATCAGCCCGACTGTGACATCGTCGTTCGTTTAGTGGACGAATATCCCGATGGAAGAAATATGCTCATCACGGACGGAATTAAACGTGTTCGTTTCAGAAATGGATATACACAAGCAAACGAGGCGTTCATGACACCGGGAACGATCTACAACGTTACAGTGGAGCTTCCTTTTACGAATTATACTTGGAAGTCAGGACATAAGATCAAAGTACTCATCGGTGCTAACAGCTCGATCCGATGGAATGTGAATTTACAAGACGGTGGAGCAATGTACACCACAGGTACTGGGAATGTGGCCCAGATCAATTTATACCATGATCAGAATTACCCTTCATCAATCGAATTACCAGGAAATAATGCTTTCCTTTCAACAGACCAAATTGCAAAAGAAAAGATTGAAATTTACCCGAACCCATTCACGGATGAATTGACCATTTCATCTTTTGGAGCAAATCTTGAATACGCTTTGATCGATATGAGTGGCAAAACAGTATTAACCGGGAATACAGCGGGTAAGATCGATACAAAATCGTTAACTCCTGGAGTGTATTTTGTACGTGTGAATCAATCTGATTCTTTTCAGCATTTTAAAGTGATCAAGAGATGAAAGCAATAAAGCATCTGTATTTAGGAATTCTAGCAGGCGCATTGACGCTTGTTGCTTGTAATCGATCGAATTCCAAGATTGAACAAGAAGAGCTCACAAAGATCAATTTTGAGGATACGACCAAGGTAAATCCTGGCCCAAAGAAAGACACCACCTGGCGCATCTTAGTGAAAGATCCTTCAGTGAAGATCACTTTTCCTGAATTGGAAATCTTTTTTGATTCACTGTACATCTGGAATGA
>SBFR01000151.1 GCA_006227105.1 Bacteroidota bacterium | reverse complement strand
TACCACCGGATAATCATTGTACGCTTCCTCTGAAAAATACAATTCTTCCATCGCCTTATTTGATTCCCCAAATAATTCTGTCCACTTGGCCTGATGCGGTTTTGCTTTTATAAACTCCTCCTTCTTCCCCTGGATCAGAAGATCGAATAAAAATGTTCTGTACTCGAGATTGGTCACCTCCGTTTTACTCATGTAGAAAGCCTGAACAGAAATTTGAGCTCCTTGATACTCGAAGGATCCAGAAGGAACAAAGGCAAATGCCTTTTTGTCTAGTTTCTCCAATGCTTTCAGCATATTTTTCTTCTGCTTGTTGTTGGCATTGATCTCGTCCTGGGTCAACCGAGGAAAAGGATAACCCTCTTCAAAAGTTGGAAGGCTTTTTTCCTGTGCCCCCTTTTGTTGTTTGGAATCCTTTTGTTTCATCACATAGGGCTTAAGAACAATCGGTTCTGTTTCAGGTAAATCCCTATCCACAGGTTTTATCCCTTTGAAAGGTAGAACTTCTGGAATCAGGTCTTTTGCATCCGAAACCGGAGGCATTACCATTTCTTTTTCCGGTTCACTGGCAACAATTTCTTTATTATCTGACTTGATTTCGCTTGTTGAAAATAATCCAATTCCAATGGCGATAGTTACAACTATAGTTGTCATGATCATCAATTTTTTAAGATTAAACCATTGGCTGTCTTTCAATGACTGGCGAGGAGCATTTGACTGGATCGAATTGACCAATCGTTCACTTACCTTTTCAAAAGAAACGGCAGAGCTATCCCTTTTTGCTGCTTCGAACAACTTATCCAGATCCCTATTCATAAGTAACCTCCTTTTTCATCGTGGTTGAATTCGTTAACAAAGCACTAAGTTTTTCTCTTCCTCGTTTCAGCCTTTGCTTGACAGCACTCTCTGTAACACTTTGAATGATCGCTATCTCTTTGATGGAAAATCCACTTATTTCAAAAAGCAGCAAACATTCGCGTTGTTCATCTGGCAAACGCCTCATTGTTTCATACAAGATTTGTACATCGGTTTGTGTCTGAGCATCCCGTCCTGTCCAAGCCACTTGTTCAATGTGTTCATTTTGCAGCTTCATTGTTTTCTGCTTCTGCATTTTATTCGAAACCACACGAACTGCAATTCCAAAAAGAAAAGTCAAAAACGTAGACTCTGATCGCAGAGACTCCAGCTTGTCATAGGCAATGAGCAATGTATCATTCATAAGGTCTTCATGATCAAGATCTCCATAAACCCGCGACCTGCAGAATCGCTCGAACCGTTCATGAACCGGCTCATAAAGTTTTAGAAATCGATCTTGCTTTTCCTTACTCATTGATTTTTTATCCAGATGTTAATAGTAAGTGTGACGAAACGAAAAAAAGTTACATCTCTAAACGAAAATAGTGAAGACTTCTTGTTTTCATGACTTATAACTCCCCACAAAATATGTAAATTCGTCGCATGTGTGGGATCACAGGATTTATTGATCAACAAGCCGCTACTTCTGAACAAGTTTTGACCAGAATGAATGAGGTCTTGTACCACCGGGGACCAGATGGCGGAAAGACTCAACTGTTAAATTTCAAGGATATTCAACTGGGTATGGGTCATCGGAGACTTTCGATCATTGACCTTTCCGAAAATGGAACCCAACCCATGAATTATAAAGATCTCTGGATCACTTTCAATGGGGAGATCTACAATTATCAGGAAATCAGAAATGAGCTTTCCGAGAAGGGACATTCATTTGTTTCCGGATCGGATACTGAAATGATCCTTCATGCGTATGAAGCATGGGGAGAAAAATGTCTTGATCGATTTATTGGAATGTTTGCTCTGGTGATCTTTGATCTTGCAAAGGGAGAATTCTTTGCTGCTCGAGATCGAGCGGGAGTTAAGCCGCTTTTCTTTTATCAAAAGGAAGGTCTATTAATGTACGCTTCTGAATTAAAGTCTTTTCATGAACACCCAAGTTTTTCAAAAAAGATCGACCTGAATGCCGTCGGAGCATACATGCAATTCGGACACGTACCTTCACCACATTGCATTTTTGAAAACTGTTTCAAGTTAATGCCGGGTCATTTCCTGAAAGGAAGTATCGAGAATGGCACCTTTGAAACATTCGAATATTGGAGTGTGTACGATCAATACAATCAGCCAAAACTGAACATTCCTTTTGAGGAGGCAAAACAGGAAACAGCAAAAGTTCTCAAGAAGGCGTTTGAGTATCGATTGATCGCAGACGTGCCTGTTGGCGTCTTTTTAAGTGGAGGGTATGATAGTGTTTCGGTGGCAGGCTTGCTGCAACATGAGCGGACCCAGCAATTGAAGACATTCACCATCGCTGTGCCGGATATTGGTTTGAATGAAGCTCCTTATGCAAAAGAAATAGCTGCACACATTGGTACTGACCATACAGAGATCGAATGCAGTATAGACGAAGCCAAAGCGATCATTCCAGGGCTACCATTTCATTATGATGAACCTTTTGGAGATAGCAGTGCCATTCCGACAACGCTGGTTAGTTTGATGGCAAAAAAACACGTCACCGTTGCCTTAAGTGCTGACGGCGGAGATGAGATCTTTGCAGGATATAATCGTTACGATTATTTAATGAAGCATGGAAAGAAGATCGCTAGTCTGCCAAAGGGGATTCGATCAATTGCTGCTGGTCTCATGGATACTATTCCAGCTGAAAAAATCCCAGTACTCAAGAACAAGTATAACTTCCACAACAGATACGAAAAATTGAAGGGAATCATCCGAGATCCATCTCCGGAAAAGATCATGTTGAGCTTGAGTACACAGTTCAACGAAGAAAGATGGGGCTCACTCTTCACTCAATCCTTGCATCCTTTACGTACTCAATACGCTTCTAAAAGACTCCAAAAGGATTTCTATACTCCACTCTCCTACATGATGGCGATCGATTACACGACCTATATGCTGGATGATATCCTTCAAAAGGTGGACAGAGCAACGATGACTGCAAGTCTGGAAGGAAGGGAGCCTTTTATGGACCAGCATATTATTGAATGGGCAAGTCGTTTACCGGATGATTTCAAATACAGAAATGGAGAAAAGAAATTCATCCTTAAAGAGATCGTACATGATTTTGTCCCTAAATCCATGATGGATCGACCAAAAATGGGGTTTGCCATTCCGGTTGCTGACTGGCTAAGGACTGACCTAATTGATCTGCTGGAAGAATATATTTCAGAAAAAAGAATTCGGGATGAAGGGATCTTCAACTGGTCAGAAATCCAAAAATTAAAACAAGGTTTTCTGAATGGTAAAAAAGAACTGGATGTGAAGATCTGGTATTTGTTGATGTTTGAGATGTGGATGGAGAAATGGGGGTAATTTGGGGCAAGGAAGAATGAGCTTGAATAAAAAAAATCATATACTCTATTTATCCTACGATGGGATGACCGATCCTTTGGGACAATCACAGGTATTGCCCTATCTTTCAGGACTCTCCAAGAAAGGATATCAGTTTCATTTGATCAGTTTCGAAAAACAGGATAAGTTTCAAGCCCATAAAGAAGTTATTCAGAAAGTTTGCGATGAGGCAGGAATTAAGTGGTACCCTTTGATGTACACCAAAAGACCGCCAGTGCTCTCTACGTTGTTCGATATTCGAAAAATGAATGCGAAAGCAATAGAGATCCATCGTGCGCATGACATTCAAATGGTTCATTGCCGAAGCTATATTTCTGCATTGATCGGACTAAAGCTAAAGCGAAAATTCGGCATCCCTTTCCTTTTTGACATGCGTGGTTTCTGGGCCGACGAACGAGTGGACGGAAACATCTGGAACCTTAAAAATCCAATTTTTCGAAGCATTTTTAACTTTTTCAAACGGAAGGAAAAGGAATTTCTGTTTCAGGCTGATCACGTAATTTCCCTTACCTACGAAGGTAAAAAAGAGATCCTTCAGGGCATTGTACCTACCCTGTCTGAAGAAAAGATCACCGTTATTCCTTGTTGCGTGAATATGGATCTTTTTGACCCTGAGAAGATAACTACTGAACAACAAAATTCACTTCGATCCGCACTTAAGATCAATGAAAATGATCGGATACTGGGATATGTGGGTTCGATCGGAACATGGTACATGCTTCCTGAAATGCTTGATTTTTTTAAGACCTATTTGAAAAATAATCCATCAGCAAAATTCTTATTCGTTACACCTGAGCCGGCTGAAAATATTCTTGAGGAAGCAAAAAGAAGAACTATTGATCATCAAAAATTGATCATTACACGGTGCCTGCACCACGAAGTTCCTCTGTACGTTTCTCTATTTGATCTTGGACTATTCTTTATTCGCCCGAGTTATTCAAAAAAGGCTTCTTCTCCAACCAAACAAGGAGAATTGATGGCCATGGGAATTCCAGTGGTGTGCAATTCCGGTGTGGGAGATTCTGATCTGGTGGTTGAGAAATTCAATTCAGGAATTGTGCTTCAAGAATTCAATGAATCATCTTACTCACAAGATATTCCAGACCATTGGGATCAAAAATCGATCAGAAGAGGAGGTGAAGAATTCTATGGTTTGACCAAAGGCGTCGAATTATATACTTCTGTCTATTCAAAACTGATTTCTTAACTTCGTAAAATGCCAAAAAAACTGTTCATCCTTGCTCCTTATCCGTTTGGAGAAGCGCCGTCACAGCGGTTCAGGTTTGAACAGTACATCGATCAACTAAAAGAGAATGAGCTTAACATAGAATTCCATCCTTTTCTTGATCAAAAAACATGGTCTTTGCTCTATTCAGAGGGAAATGTTTTCTCCAAAGCCTGGGGAATGATCAAGAGTTTTGGACGTAGAAAGTTGCTAATGCTCAAATTACTAAAAGCGGATTACATCTTCGTTCATAGAGAAATGGCACATCTTGGTCCGCCCATATTTGAATGGTTTGTATCAAAGGTGCTGCGAAAAAAATACATCTATGATTTTGATGATGCAATCTGGTTACCGAATTACAGTGAGACTAATTCAAGCTTTCATCGTTTAAAAGCATATTGGAAAGTAAAATACTGTATCAAGTGGGCATGGAAAGTAACAGCTGGAAATGATTATCTGGCCCAATATGCAAGGAGATACAATAACAATGTTGAGGTAATCCCAACCACCATTGATGAGAAAGGACACCATAATCTGTCTTGCGATCATTCGGTTAAACCGGTAACAATAGGCTGGACAGGAACACATACCACCATGAGGTATCTTTATCCTATTCTCCCAGTTATCAGATCTCTGGAAAAAGATCACACCTTTAAGTTTATCATCATTTCCAACGAGGCACCCGAATTTGAGCTGGATTCTCTCGAATATATCAAATGGAATAAAACATCAGAGATTGAAGACCTCGCGCGCATCCAGATCGGGATCATGCCATTGGTTGAAGACATTTGGTCAGAAGGCAAATGTGGATTCAAAGGCCTTCAATACATGTCGATGGGAATGGCAGCCATTTTATCCCCAGTCGGAGTCAACAAAAAGATCATTCAAAACAACCAAAACGGTTTTCTGGCGGAAAATCCAGATGAGTGGGAGTCTTGTTTAAGAGAACTATTGGAGAATGATCAAAAGAGAATCGATATTGGTGAAAATGCTCGAAAAACAGTACATGAGTTCTATTCTGTAACTGCGAACGAACAAAAGTATATTAACCTTTTTAAAGACATATAATGGATTTACGCCTAGTTTTTGCGACGCACAACGACCACAAAGCAAAAGAGATCCAATCGATCATGCCGAATGGAGTGCATATTCTTTCACTTGATGATATTGGTTGTGACGAGGAAATTCCTGAAACCGGTTCAACGCTTGAGGAAAATGCATTGATCAAAGCCAG
>SBFR01000156.1 GCA_006227105.1 Bacteroidota bacterium | reverse complement strand
GGAATAATCTCAAATGTAACAGGAGGAGATGGTAATTACACGTATTTGTGGGGCAATGGTGAAACGACTTCTTCGCTATCAAATCAAAATGCAGGGGTATATGGTGTAACAGTTACAGATGGCAATGGATGTAACACAAATGCATCAGCTACCATTGGTACTACCGGTTCATTACCTGTAAGTGTTGACCCAGCTTATTCAGAAATAGATCTTGGCTCTTCTGTTCAGCTGAGTGTAACAGGTACGGGTACTATAGTTTGGACTCCATCTACAACATTGGATTGTACGAGTTGTGCAGACCCTGTGGCTACCCCGTCTAATTCGACGACTTATGTTGCAATAGTGACGGACGCAAATGGTTGTTCGGGATCTGACTCTGCAATAGTGGTTATTAAAATGGTTTGCGGAGAATTATATGTGCCTACGATCTTTTCACCTAATGGAACCGGTCCGGCAGAAAATAACGTTTTCAAGGCATTCGGAAATCCATCATGTGTAGCCGAATTTAAGCTTCAGGTTTTCGATAGATGGGGTGAAATGGTATTTGATACCGAAACCATTACGGAAGGCTGGGATGGTCAATATAAATCTCAGGATGCAAATACTGGCATTTATGTTTACCGTATGTTCGCAATGCTTATTGATGGAACAGTGGTTGATACATCGGGTAATGTGACCTTAGTGAGATAGAAAATGATCGAGATCCTAAACGGCACGACTGGTACTGAATTAAGAGGCGTTTATCTAAAAAGCCTTGAAGAGTATAGTTCGATCGATGGAGGTACGGTGATCGTTCATCATTTTAGTGAATTTACGCAGGATTTCATTTCAGGTATTACAGAAACAATTGAGGAAATTCTTGTTTCCAATGGAGACGATCAAAAGGTTATTCGAAGAATATATTCCATTCTCGTTGAAGGATTACAAAATATTCGGGCTCATGCAGAAAAGGATGAAGGTGGGTACAAGGCTGCCTTTCTTTTTATGGTGAAGACCAAAGAATCTTACATTATAAAAATGGGAAATCTCATTCAAAAAAATGATGAGGATCTGATTCATGAATACATTGGAGATATCAATAACATGGTCGAGGGTAATCTTCGAAAACTCTATGTTGAGATCTTGAATAGCAGTGTATTTACAAGAAAAGGTGGCGCAGGTCTGGGATTCCTGATCATGAGAATGAAAAGTGGTCAACCTTTAAATTACAACATCATTGAGCTATCCAACGGCCAGAGCTTTTTCACTGTCGAAGTAAGAATAGAACGCTAATGGTATGGAAATGCGCTTAAGCATCTTATTTGTGTTGTTTGTTGGTTTGAGTTTTGGACAAACCAAGATCTATAAAGGGAACAGTACTTTTATGTCTGATCAACTTTATGAGATCAGTGATGTAAAGATCTACAGGGTTCAGAACGCAGCAAACAAAATCGACTACTTGTATATTGACCAGGGCAAGATGTATCTGAAGGAAAGGAAATTCTTTTCAGATGTGCTTTATACAATTCAAAATGATAAGATCTATAAGGGGAATTCTACATCTGTTTTCGATCTGCTATATACCATTAAGGACGGCAAGGTATTAATAGGGGATGGAAACTTTTCGTCAATTTGTCTGTTTACGATTCTTGATGGTAAGATCTTTAAAGGGGATAGTACCAGTTCGTTTGATCAGATCATGAGCTATGAATTAGATGATGATCATTCGATAACGATGTTAGCTGCTTTAATAGTACCCTATTAATAATTGAATGAAAGTCGCCTTTCACGAAGAGTATGTGCATCCTTTACCGGAAAATCATCGCTTTCCAATGGAGAAATATGACCTTCTACCCAAACAACTCATTTACGAAGGGACATGTTCGCAAACTGATTTTCTAACCCCGGGTCTGATCGAAAATCGAAATATACTTCCTGTCCATTCGGAGGAGTATTTAAAAAACCTTGAAAGTCTGAAAATAGATCCCAAAGCTCAGAGAATATCAGGTTTTGTGCATTCCGACCTTTTGATCAAGCGAGAAAAGAGGATCATGGAAGGAACTCGTCTTTGTGCAGAATATGCATTGAACGAAAAAGTAGCATTCAACATAGCTGGAGGTACACATCATGCATATGCAGATAGAGGAGAGGGGTTTTGCTTGTTAAATGATCAGGCCATCGCTTCAAAATGGCTGATGAATGAAAAAGGGGTAAACAAAATTCTCATAGTCGATCTGGACGTCCATCAAGGGAATGGCACGGCAAAGATATTTGAGAATGACCCGAACGTCTTTACCTTCAGTATGCATGGAAAAAACAATTATCCGCTAAAAAAAGAGCTGTCAGACCTGGATATTGAATTGGAAGATGGTTCAGGAGATAGAGACTATTTGTATTTACTAGAAAGTTCGCTTGAGTCCATTTTGAAGAAATTTGAGCCTGATTTTGTCTTTTACCAATGTGGCGTCGATATCATTGATACGGATAAGCTCGGGAAACTCAAGGTCTCAAAAGAAGGGGCTCGAAAACGGGATGTTCTGGTTTTCGAAGCCGTGAGACAGTTGGATGTTCCGGTCGTTTGTTCAATGGGAGGAGGGTATAGTCCGAAGATCGCAGATATTGTTGATGCGCATGCCAATACCTTCAGGATGGCTCAGACTATTTTGTGTTAATTTTTGCACAAATGTCATCTTATTTCGAAGAGGTTTTTATTTTTGTTTGGAATTATTCTAAATAAGGTGAAGCAACAGTTTCCATTTCAAAATTCAACTGCGCCCGAATCGTGTTCGAATTGTGATTGTGGCAAGAAAAAAAGCTGTTGTAAAAAATACAAGAAGAAAGGTGTGCATTGCAAGAAATGTCCGAAATTGTGACAAGATTTGAAATGTCATGAAATTCCTTCTTTCATTCTTCTTATTTGTTTCTACTCTCGGTGTCGCACAGGAAAATGAAATTGGAACATCTGTTTCGGTTAGATCAGGATGGAATCCTTATGATATTTTTATCGGTTTCGAGTACCAAAAGCAGATTCATCAGCATTTATTCTTTTCGGCTGTTGAACTTGGCGCAAGAAGGTCATTTTATCAATCTGAGATGTATCCAAGAATCTCATTGGGTTGGAATTATCTTTTATTGAAACGGGATAAGTTTCAGTTGGGACCTGGGATTCAATACATGTATTCGAATCTTAAGGTGGGAAGTGAAAATGAATCCCTCCATCAATGGCATGAATTTGATCTGAATTTGAGGTTTCAAACCAATGGAAGAATCAAATTCTATGTTTTTCCATATGTAGGATGGAGTTCAGAGAACTATCGTGATGCCGTTGCGGAGGCAAAGATTAGTCACGGAACAATCGGTTATGGATTTGTAATGGGAGTTGGGTATGGGTTTTAAAAGATATTCGGTTGTCGTCCTTTTGATGCTGGTATCCTGTAAGAAACAGAGTTACCCGGATGTATCAGTTGTGGGACACGGGTGTATGGGCCTTGAAATTTTGAATAGTGTCTATCATGATAATACGAAGGAAGCATTTGATCTCGCGACCGGGATGGCGGGTGTTGACGGGGTGGAGATTGATGTTCAATTATCTTTAGATGGCAGTATTTGGTTGTTTCATGATGAAGAAGTTTCGCTAGAAACAAATGGAAATGGCTGTATTGGGACAAAATATGATCAGGAAATAAAGACGTTAATCTACAAATCCTTGCACAAAGAGAAACTTGTTAAGTTATCCGAATTGGATCTGACCAGATTAAAGGGAAAAAAACTTTTCCTCGACCTACGTCACTACAATAAATGTGAAGGTGCATTTTATGATCCTGTCGAATGGATAGTAGCGATCAATTCGATCGAGTTTCCTACCGACATAGAATTGTATATTGTTTTATCTATTCCTGAATGGAGTCAAGATTTTATCGATCAGGGTTACAAGGTGCTACTCTCAGCTTTTGAGGAAGAAGAGTTGAGTGATCTATTGTCTCAAGGTTTCATGGCGGATGGATTCATGGTGAAAAATGCCATAATTAATGAGACTGATGTACAGGCAATACGTGCTTTAGGGAAAAAAGTATTTATTTTTGAAATGAGAGCACCGAAATCAATCAAAAAGGCTTTGCAAAAAGGACCCGATGGGGTTGTGTCAGATGATCTCAGGGCTGCATTAATAGAAAGGAACTAATGGCGAAACAGAAGAAAGAAAAGATCAACATTGTCTATTCGACTAATCCGAATTACAATTACGAATATGACGAGGAAGAAGAAGTTGAAACGCTGCCTCCCAATCAACAGAAATTATATGTTTCAATCGATAAAAAGCAACGAGCTGGTAAGGAGGTCACACTGATCGAGGGGTTCGTTGGCGCAGAAGAAGATTTGAAGGAGCTTGGAAAACTCCTCAAAAGCAAATGTGGTGTCGGTGGAACTGTTAAAGATGGAGAGATATTGATCCAGGGGAATTTCAGGGATAAGATAATGTTGATCCTGGAGAAAGAAGGTTATCAAGTAAAGAGAAAAGGTGGATAAAACAGAACGACCTTGCTGTATGCGATCATAAAACTACAGCAAGGCCGAACTAACTAAACCAAAAACAAACAAGAAACGATGATAAACTATAAACGTTTATTTCTCTATTTCTAATTTAAGCACTTTACCTATTGCGTTTTCTGAAAAGACCTGAATGGATAGTTCAATTGATTAAACGGAGTCCTTTGGGATGTGAATTGAAAGTATGTTGAAAAAAGATCATACTTTTTAATAAAGTTGACATGCAGACCACGGTTTTCATTATATATTTGTCTTGATGGAAAAACAAGTCATTCTGAATTCGAGACATTTTGAACTGACAATCAAAAGACTTTGCCATCAACTCATTGAATCTCACAACGATTTTTCTGAATCTGTCCTTATTGGTCTACAACCGAGAGGGGTGAATGTTGTTTCCAGATTAAAAAAAGAACTTGAACAAGTGCTAGGTCATGAAGTGATCTGTGGAAATCTTGACATTACTTTTTATCGTGACGACTTCAGAAGAAGAGAGAAACCTTTGATTCCAAGTGCAACGAACATTGATTTTGTGATCGAAGGTAAAAAGGTGATCCTTGTTGACGATGTTCTGTACACAGGAAGAACGATCAGATCAGGTTTGGATGCTTTGCTGGCTTTCGGTCGACCGCAGAAAGTAGAGTTATTGACGTTGATCGACAGAAGATTCAGGAGAGATCTGCCAATTCAAGCTGACTATGTTGGAAAGAGAGTTGATACATTGATTTCTGAAAGAGTGCTTGTGGAATGGAAAGAGATCGACGGAGAAGACAAAGTGGTACTTTATACACCTGACACCAATGAATAACCTAAGTGTTGAACATCTAACAGGGATCAAGGATCTCACACGTGAGGATATAGAGCTGATCTTCAAAACAGCAGATAGCTTTAAAGAGGTCATCAATAGACCCATCAAAAAGGTTCCTTCACTTAGGGATATTACTATTGCCAATTTATTTTTCGAGAACTCTACAAGAACCAGACTTTCTTTCGAATTGGCAGAGAAACGACTTTCGGCAGATGTAGTGAACTTCAGTGCTGCAAGTAGTTCGGTAAAAAAGGGTGAAACGCTGATTGATACGGTAAACAATATTTTGTCAATGAAAGTGGATATGGTTGTCATGAGACACCCAAACCCTGGAGCTGCAAAGTTTTTATCGGAAAGGATCAACGCTAAGGTGGTGAATGCCGGAGATGGTACTCATGAACATCCAACTCAAGCTTTGCTTGATGCATATTCGATCAGAGAACGTCTTGGTTCGGTTGAAGGAAAAAAGGTTGTGATCGTAGGTGATATTCTTCACTCAAGAGTAGCATTGTCCAACATTTATTGTCTTCAGAAATTGGGGGCGGAAGTGATGGTTTGCGGACCTACAACCTTGATTCCGAAATACATTGAAGAATTAGGGGTTAAAGTTGAGCATAATCTGATCAGAGCGCTTGAATGGTGTGATGTGGCAAATATGCTGCGTATCCAGTTGGAGCGTCAGGATATCAAGTATTTCCCGTCACTTAGAGAGTACTCTATGCAGTTTGGTTTGAACAAAGAAATCCTGGACTCTTTACCAAAAGAAATTATTGTCATGCATCCTGGTCCAATAAACCGTGGTGTTGAGATCACAAGTGACGTTGCAGACTCTAAACAGTCGATCATTCTTCAGCAAGTTGAGAATGGAGTGGCGGTTAGAATGGCTGTAATTTATTTACTTGCAGCGAAAATAGAACGTCAATAAAAAATTATTACATTTGGACAAACACGACACAATGAACTTTGAGACTTCTAAGACACAAAATGAGGCTGTAGTCAGAACAAATGTAGAAAAGCTTGATGCTTCGAATGCTCCTGAATTAAAAGCTGAATTGGTTCTTTTAAATAAAAGCGGAGTAAACAATATTGTGATCGATCTTTCCAAAACGAAGTATTGTGATTCTTCCGGTCTTAGTGCTGTGTTAACTGCGAACAGATTATGCAAGGACACAAGTGGCAACTTCGTGCTGTGTGGTCTTCAGGAAAGCGTTAAAAAGTTAATTGAGATCGCTCAATTGGATAAAGTTTTAGTTATCACCGAAAATGAAGCGGCTGCTCTAAATGAGTTGCGTAAGTGAGCTTTGAGATAACTATCCTGGGCAGCGGAGCTGCAATACCTACTTCAAGAAGAAATCCTACTTCACAATTAGTCGTTTGTAATGAGCGTCATATTCTAATTGATTGTGGTGAAGGTACTCAAATGCAAATCCGAAAGTATGGAGTTCGTTTCCAGCGGATCAATCACATTTTGATTTCTCATCTTCATGGAGATCATTTCTTTGGATTAGTTGGATTGATCAGTACGATGCGATTAATGGGACGGGATAAAAATCTGGTTATCTACGGACCTGTTGGTTTGGAAACGATCATCAGGACTCAATTGGAAATTGGTGATGCAAAACTCGATTTCGAAATAGAGTTTATAGAGCTGGATGGTAAAACTTCCAGAATGATCTACGAGGATAATCTCATCGAAATACATACTTTTCCATTAAAGCATAGGATTCCCACTAACGGCTTTTTGATCAAAGAAAAGGTCAAGGAGCGTAAGTTGAACAGCTCCAAGATCAAAGGGTCCGGATTGTTATTTGAGCATTTACACCGATTGAAATCAGGTGAAGATATTATTACCGATGATGGGAAGGTGTTTAAAAACGAAGACTACACCTTGCCTCCAAATCCGTCTAGGTCATATGCCTATTGTTCAGATACCGCATATTTTGAGGATTTGTTGCCTCACATTCAAGGAGTCGATCTTTTGTATCACGAGGCTACATTTATTGAAAAAGAAAAATCCAGGGCAAAAGCTACCTTTCATTCCACTGCGAAACAAGCAGCAACAATTGCGCTAAAATCAGGGGTTAAAAAGCTTTTACTGGGTCATATCAGTGCTAGATATTCAAATGATCTTGACCATCTGAATGAGGCTGCAGAGATCTTTGAAAATGTTCTGGTGGCCGAGGACGGTTCACATTACATTTTGTAACCGGGTTATCAACGTAATTTCGTTTAAAAGTCCTCGTAAAATCAAGTAAAACAGGGGCTTGCTCTTATTATATTTGTTAGTTACCCGAATAAGCATTTTAAAATGGCAGAAAATCAATATACAGAGGAGAATATCAGGTCACTGGACTGGAAAGAGCACATTCGCCTTAGGCCAGGTATGTACATTGGTAAACTTGGTGATGGTTCAGCTGCAGATGACGGGATCTATATCCTTGTCAAGGAAGTGGTGGATAATTGCATTGACGAGTTTGTCATGGGCAATGGGAAGAAGGTAGAGATCAAGATCAAGGACGGGATGGTTTCTGTGAGGGATTATGGTCGCGGCATTCCCTTAGGGAAAGTTATTGATTGTGTTTCTCAGATCAATACGGGTGGAAAATATGACTCTAAGGCATTTAAAAAATCAGTTGGGTTAAATGGTGTTGGTACTAAAGCGGTAAATGCGCTTTCTTCTCACTTCATGGTTTATTCTGTGAGAGACGGAGAGAAAAAGCAGGCTGAATTCGTAAAAGGGGAGCTTGTTCAAGATCACAAGCTTACACAGACCGACGAGCCAAATGGAACTTATGTAGAGTTCACTCCCGATGATACGATCTTTAAGAAGTATGCTTTTAAAACGGCATATCTCGAAAAGATGATCTGGAATTACTGTTACCTCAATAGGGGGTTATCAATTCATTTCAATGGAGAGCGTTTCCAGTCAAAAGACGGTTTAAAGGATCTATTGGAAAACAATATGGATGGGGATCCATTGTATCCGATCATTCATCTGGAAGGTGAAGATATCGAAGTGGCATTCACGCACGGAAAAACGTATGGTGAAGATTATTATTCTTTTGTCAATGGTCAGCATACTACTCAAGGAGGTACCCATCAAAGTGCTTTTAGAGAGTCTGTAGCCAAAGTGATCCGCGATTTTTACAACAAGAACTACGAAGCATCAGATATCCGTCAGTCGATCGTAGCTGCGATCTCAGTGAAGGTTATAGAGCCTGTTTTTGAATCACAGACCAAAACAAAACTTGGATCTCAGGAAATTGAACCGGGTGGAAAGTCGATCAGAGCATTCGTAAATGACTTCCTTAAAGAAAAGTTGGATAATTATCTGCACAGAAATCAAGATGTCGCAGATATCATCGAACGAAAGATCAAGCAATCAGAACGCGAAAGAAAAGAATTGTCCGGTATTCGAAAGCTGGCAAGAGAAAGAGCGAAGAAATCAAGTTTGCACAACAAAAAGCTAAGGGATTGTAAAGTTCATCTTGTTGATCTTAAAGATGATCGTAGAGAAAATTCAACACTCTTCATTACCGAGGGGGACTCTGCGAGTGGTTCAATCACTAAATCAAGAGACGTCGCAACCCAGGCTGTGTTCTCTTTGCGTGGTAAGCCTATGAATTGCTATGGACTCACAAAGAAAGTAGTGTATGAAAACGAGGAGTTCAATTTGATCCAGGCTGCACTCGATATCGAGGAGGATATGGACAACCTTCGTTACAACAAGATCGTAATTGCGACCGATGCCGATGTAGATGGTATGCATATCCGAATGTTATTATTGACGTTCTTTTTGCAGTTCTTTCCTGATCTGGTAAAAAGAAATCACGTATATGTTCTTCAGACCCCGTTGTTCAGGGTTAGAAATAAAAAGAAAACGATCTATTGTTATTCTGAGGAAGAGCGTAGATCTGCTATCGAAGAGTTAGGAAAAAATCCTGAGATCACTCGATTCAAGGGATTAGGTGAGATCTCTCCGGATGAGTTTAAGAATTTTATTGGGGAAGACATAAGACTTGAGCCTGTTGTTCTTACAAAAGACGCTTCTATCGAGACGATCCTTTCTTATTTTATGGGAAAGAATACACAGGAAAGACAAGATTTTATCATTGATAATCTTAGGGTAGAAAAGGATCTTGCAGAAGAGCTTGCTGCTGAAGGATCTGAAGGACTTGAAATTGCATCATAATCATGGCGGAAGAAGAAAACGAAGAACTGGACGGAATTCAGGGGGAACATTCAAAACCTCAGGATACAGCAGGAAGTGATTCGATCATTCCTGTAGGAGGATTGTATGAGAACTGGTTTCTGGATTATGCAAGTTATGTGATCTTGGAAAGAGCTGTCCCTTCATTATATGATGGTTTAAAGCCGGTTCAGAGAAGGATCCTTCATTCCATGAAAGAAATGGAAGATGGTCGTTACAATAAGGTAGCGAACATCATCGGTAATACAATGAAATATCACCCACATGGTGATGCTTCTATTGGTGATGCATTGGTTCAGCTGGGGCAAAAAGACCTTTTAATTGATTGCCAGGGAAACTGGGGGAATACCCTTACAGGAGATGGAGCTGCGGCACCCCGATACATTGAAGCAAGATTATCAAAGTTTGCATTACATGTTGTTTTCAATCCGAAAACGACAGACTGGTTATCGAGTTATGATGGCCGTAATAAAGAACCGGAACAACTGCCGGTGAAATTCCCTTTGTTGCTTGCGCAGGGAGCAGAAGGGATCGCTGTCGGTATGGCTTGTAAATTCCTACCTCATAACTTCATCGAACTTATCGATCAGTCCATTAACCACCTTAGGGGTAAAAAGGTAGAGATCCTGCCGGACTTTCCGAATGGGGGAATGGCCGACTTTAGCAATTACAATGACGGATTAAGAGGTGGAAAGGTAAGGGTAAGGGCTAAGATCAAGAAGTTTGATAATAAAACGCTGGTGATCAATGAAGTTCCCTATGGAACCACAACAGGATCCTTGATCGATTCTGTGATCAAAGCCAATGACAAGGGAAAGATCAAGATCAAGAAGATCGAAGACAATACAGCTTCTGAGGCAGAGATCATCATTCACCTTGCTCCGGGAGTCTCTCCTGATAAAACCATTGATGCACTCTATGCATTCACGGATTGTGAAGTCTCGATCTCTCCAAACTCTTCGATCATAGACAAAGATCGTCCTCGCTTCATGGGGGTGAGCGAGATCCTCAAAGTGAATACGGATAATACGGTCCGACTTCTAAAAAAGGAGCTTGAGATCCGTCTGGACGAACTTGAAAGACAGTGGCATTTCTCGACTTTGGAGAAGATCTTCATCAATGAAGAAATGTACATTGATTTCAAATTGTACGACAACAGAGAGTCCTTGTATGAATACTTGTACAAGCGATTCGCGAAGTTCAAGAAACAGTTGATCCGTGAAATTGTAGATGAGGATCTACAAAAACTTACACAGATCCCAATGATCCGTATCACGAGATTTGATGCTTCAAAAGCGGATGAGGCATTGCTGAAGATCGAGGAAGAAATGGTTCAGGTAAAGAATCATCTTGAAAATCTGATCGAATATGCGATCGATTATTACAAAGATTTAAAGAAACGCTTTGGTGAAGGACGTGAAAGAAAGACGGAGATCAAAGTCTTCGATAACATTTCGGCGACCAAAGTGATCATTGCGAATCGCAAACTATATGTTGATACTGAGGAAGGATTTATTGGGTATGGTCTGAAAAAGAATGACCCTGTAAATGACTGTTCAGAGATCGATGACGTAATCATTTTCTTTAATACGGGGAAAATGATGGTTACAAAGGTAGCAGACAAGAAATTCGTCGGTAAAGGAATTATTCATGCGGATGTCTGGAAGAAAGGTGATAAGAGAACGATCTATCATTTGATCTATCAGGATGGCTCTTCGGGAGCTGCCATGATGAAAAGATTCTATGTCAATTCGATCACGAGAGACACAGAATATGATCTTACACGAGGAACGAAAGGCTCTAAGGTATTGTACTTCTCGGTTCATCCAAACGGTGAAAGAGAAGTTGTAAGTGTGTTGTTGAGACCACGTCCTCATTTAAAACGATTGAGGTTTGATGTAGATATGGGAATTCTACTGATCAAAGGACGTCAATCCGCAGGGAACAGAGTTACAAAGGAGATCGTTCAGAAGATCGTTCAGAAAGAAGTGGGTGGATCAACACTGGCTGCGAGAAAGATCTGGTTTGATACGGTTGTTGGTCGACTAAATGATGAAGGAAGAGGAAAATTCCTTGGTTCCTTCAAAGGAGAAGACAAGCTTCTTACACTTTATAAAACAGGGGAATATCGCCTTAGTAATTTTGATCTTTCCAATCACTTTGATGAGGACATGGTTCACATTGAAAAGTGGCATCCTGATCGACCTGTATCTGCTGTATATTACGACCCAGAGAAAGACTTGCACTTTGTGAAGCGATTCCTTTGTGAGGTTACATCAGATAAAAAAGTAAGCTTTATCAGTGAAGTCGAAGGAGCACATCTTGATGTCGTTTCTACTGCATATCGACCTGTGATAAAGATCGTATACAATAAGCTTCTCAAGGAAACTAAGAATCTACCTGATAATGAGATTCAGGTTGCAGACTTTATTGATGTTAAAGGATTGAAGGCTCAAGGAAATCAGTTGACGAAACTGAAAGTGAAGGAGATCGTTCTTACCCATAGTATCGAAGGGGATGAACCGTGGCCGGATGACCAGGTTTCCGAAGATCCGGAAATTGACGAAGTAGAAGACGGTGAAATGGACAATGATTCTGAAGAAGAAGCTTCCGAAGGGGAATCCACAATGGAATGGGATTTTACTAAAAAGGATGAGGACGATCAAATGACGTTGTTTTAATGAAGCCAATCGTATTTTGTCTATTAGTTGTACTAAGTACTTCCTATGGTACAAATGCTCAAATCAGAAAAATCTTCCATGCTGATGACAGTACGGATCTCACTTTTACTGGGACAAAGATCAATCCATATGCGATTGAATATGATACAACAGGTAGTTTAGAGATTACCGGTTATATAGATACGTACTATGCTTGGTACTCCGATTCTATGGGAACAAGTGATTTTTCTCTTTTTCCAACAATATCACCTCGAAAATCACAGGTTGGTTTGAATATGATTCAGCTTTCTGCGAAATATGAGTCTAAAAACCTAAGAGGAACGGCAACTCTGTTTGGAGGAGACTGTCCAAGAGCAGCTTGGTCAGGACAATATAATTTTGTTCAGGAAGCCAATGTTGGATTTCGAGTGTATAAAAAATTATGGTTGGATGCTGGCTTTTTCAGAACTCACATTGGTTTAGAATCGATCCAGCCGAGAGAGAACATTACAATGAGTATTGCAACGACCACTTATTTTGAACCCTATTTTCTTTCTGGGGCTAAATTGACGTGGCAGCATTCAAAGAAATTGGCTTTTCAGTTGAATGCTTTTAATTCGTTCAATCAATTCATTGAAAACAACAGCAACAAAGCCTTAGGACTTTCAATGTCCTATTCACCTTTGGAAAATCTCAATATTTCATTTTCAACAATAACTTGCGATGAGTCACCAGATCCTAAGGTGTATAACCAAAGGAGACTATACAACAATCTGATTCTACTGTATAAGAATGATCACTGGGTACTAGGTATGGAAGGTAATTATGGAATTCAAAAAAACTCTGTCCTCACTGATTCAACAAAAACAGCTTCCATATTCAGTACATTACTCGCAGTTAAATACAGAGTTTCACCCAGATGGGCAGTTTATGGAAGATTCGAACTTTTTTCAGATCCAAATGAAGTTCTTACTGGTCCGGTAGAAAATGGAAATCATGAATTGGTAGGGATCGATATTACAGGAGGCACAGTAGGGATAGAATTCAAACCCATTCCGAATAGTTACTTCAGGGTCGAAGGAAGAACTTTACATGCTTATTCCAATGAAACGATCTTTTATTCAGATGGTAACTTCACCAACAATAGACAAGAGATCATTGTAGGACTTGGACTTTGGTTCTAACCAAAGAGAGGTTTTTTTTCTGAAGATCATTAATTATCTTTGCCATAGGATGATTTCTCTCCTGGTTCAATGAGGAAAGGATGGTTGCTCTCCGTGACGAGTGACTTTGAATTCAAACTCTTTTAATATGCAAGAAACAATGGAAAAATTGACGTCAGCAGAATTGATGCAGATGGAAGACAAGTATGGAGCTCATAATTATCATCCGCTTCCTGTTGTCCTTTCGAAAGGCTATGGTGTTTATGTGTGGGACGTTGAAGGTAAGAGATATTTCGATTTCCTGTCTGCTTATTCTGCAGTGAACCAAGGACATTGTCACCCAAAGATCATCAATGCCTTAACTGAGCAGGCGAGAAATCTAACACTGACATCCAGAGCATTTTACAATGATTCGCTGGGGGTATATGAGAAGTTCATTACGTCCTATTTTGGATTTGATAAAGTCTTGCCTATGAACACTGGTGCTGAGGCGGTTGAAACTGCCATCAAGCTATGCAGAAAATGGGCTTATGAAAAGAAGGGTATTCATGAAAATGATGCGAAGATCATCGTTTGTGAAGGTAACTTTCACGGAAGAACAACAACCATTATCTCGTTCTCAAATGATCCGGATGCGAACAAGAATTTTGGACCTTATACTCCGGGTTTTGTGCGCATTCCCTACAATGACTTAGGGGCGCTAGAAACTGCGCTGAAAGATAAGAATATTGCTGGATTCCTGGTTGAGCCAATTCAGGGTGAAGCCGGTGTTTATGTTCCAGAGGATGGATATTTAAAAGGTGCTGCTGACCTGTGTAAAAAATACAATGCGTTATTCATTGCGGATGAGGTTCAGACCGGTATTGCACGAACTGGAAAGTTACTTGCAGTTCATCATGAAAATGTACAACCTGATATCTTGATACTTGGAAAAGCATTGTCTGGCGGTGTTTACCCTGTTTCTGCTGTTTTGGCGAATGACGAGATCATGATGGTGATCAAACCAGGTCAACATGGCTCAACCTTCGGAGGTAATCCAATTGCTGCAAAAGTGGCTATTGCGGCGCTTGAAGTAATTGAAGAAGAAGGACTAATCGAAAACGCTGAGCGTTTAGGCAAGATCTTCCGTAAAGAAATGCAGCGCATTATTGATAGCTCAGACCTTGTTCTTAAGGTACGAGGAAAAGGGTTATTAAACGCGATCATTGTCAATGATACCCCTGATAGTTCGACGGCATGGGACCTTTGTGTTCAGTTAAAAGAAAATGGATTGTTGGCAAAACCAACTCATGGAAACATTATTCGTTTTGCTCCGCCTCTTGTGATGAGTGAAGAGCAATTGATGGAATGTGTTTCGATCATTGAAAAAACGATCAATTCATTTAAAAAATAAGCTGCTCTGGTTTTTTTGAAAAACGATATCTTTTTTCCGTTATCTTAGATAGGTGGAAACCTCTGAAAAAGAACGGATTGCTCAACTTGAGGAAGAAATCAATTCATTGAAAAGTGAATTGAGCAGACTTAAAGCAAGCAGACAAGTAAAGCCAGGAACAACATTCTCGGCTCCTGAGGAGGTAATGCCTTTGTTTTTGCAGGCAGAAAAAAATGTATCGAGCTATTTCGCTGATATTGATATTTCGCCTGAAAACGGAGAGATCTTGATCAATGGAGAACGATATCTGCTTTTACGTTCTGCTTCTCTTTCGTATGAATTCTTGGATATTATGGCTGAATTCTACGCCAATCTTGGGGTAGAGGAAGCGAAAAGAGTGGGCTATAATTTCTTGTTTGATATTGGACACGTGATCGGAAAAAAGGATGCAAAGGCCTTTCATCAAAAGATGAAGTTAAAGGATCCGATCAGTAAATTGTCTGCAGGGCCAATTCATTTTGCATTTACAGGGTGGGCCAACGTTGAGATCTTACCGGA
>SBFR01000153.1 GCA_006227105.1 Bacteroidota bacterium | reverse complement strand
AATGGATATTCTTCTGACATTCCTGTACATCCATTAGCAAATGTTACTTGCACGGAATACCAGCCATTTTCCAATGGAGTGAAGCTTTGTGAAGTGCCTTCAAAAACAACGCTACCGTTAAAGAACCATTGGTATGAAACTCCTGAAACAGTTGTTAATACTCCTATATTCTCGGTAATTGTTACTGCTGGTACGGCTAGTTCATTTAAAGTAATTGAAACTGACGCACAAGAATTCTCTTCTTTGTAGATGAAATGAGATGCAGTTGACGAGGCTTCAACAAACCCAACTCCATGAACTGACGAAATGTTTGTTGGTGTGGTATAACTAGTCACAAGAGCAGAAGAAATCTGGTTTTCAATATTACTTCCAAACGCAAATACTGATCGATCATTTCTCAAGATCAATGTATTGTATTCACTTGCAGATACCTGAGAGATTCCTTCAAGATCCAATTGAACAGGGGACTCTGAACTGTTAGTTGAGCCGTCACCTAATTGTCCGTATGTATTATCTCCAGACAAATAGAGGTCATTGTCGGAAGCAAGGAATACGCTGTGTGCAGCTCCACCTTCTGCATGAACAATATTTCTAAGACCGGAAAGGGTAGGCGACAATCTATTTACAAGGTCTCCTAAGCCCAGCTGACCGGATCCATTGTTACCCCAAACATAAAGATCACCTGCCGCATTCATCGCAAAGCTGGAATATTCACCTGCTCCGATTGAAGTAATTCCGGTAAGTCCTGGAACTTGAATTGCCGATAAAGAGTTGTTCAAAGTGCCATTTCCTAATTGTCCATAGGCATTGTTACCTGAAGTCCATACAGTACCGTCGTTTTTAAGTAGAACGACATGCGATCTACCTGCAGCAACAGTATCGACATTTGTTAAGGCTGGATTCAAGTATGGGAAGTTAATTACAGATGTATTTCCAGTAGCAAGCTGTCCTACAGAGTTATTTCCCCAAACATAAACTCCTCCTGCACTGTTCACGGCCATGGCACTTGATGCAGTTGTTGCAATTGCGGTAATTCCAGTTAAAGACGGAAGTGAAATAGGTGAATTCGCACTGGTAAATGTTCCGTTTCCAACTTGTCCTGAACTGTTTTCTCCCCATGCGTATACAGATCCTGTTGGAGTTAAGCCCAACATAAATCCTTGACCGGAAGAAACTACATCGAACTGAACACCACCAATTGCACTTACGGGTTCAGTGCTGTTCAGATTGGAGCCATCTGCAAAAATTCCCTGTGCATTCAATCCAAATGACCAAAGGTCTCCTAGTCCACCTTCACTTACTTCAAGTGAATAAATTCCTGAATCAAATACTACTAAAGACGTATCTGTCGCACCAGCGATTGGATTACCGTCAACTAGCCATTGGATACCCTGATTAGTATTTGCATATAGAATAACAGAATCTCCTTCACAGAAGTCTGGACCACCATCAGCTGTTATAACAGGAGTTGGCATTACGTCCATCAAGATGTAATTACCATACATTTGAGTACAACCTGTACTTGCAGAAACAGCGGTCATAGTGACTTCATCTCCATCAGCAAGAGTTGAGCTAGAGAAGGAAGAAGTTGCTGACATGACACCTTGAGAAATTCCATTTACAAAGAATTCATACTGATCACCACCCGCTGCGGAAACTGTAACAGCCGTTCCTTCACAGATCATGTTACTTGGAGATGCAGTTAATGTTAATGCCATTTCATTTACAGTGAACGTATATGAGTCCACAGATGAAGCACAGTTACCATTGTAACCAATGATGTTTACGACGTCGCCATTTTCCAAGGTAGTGTTTGAATACGTATTTGTCGCACCAGATTGAACCACTGTTCCATTAACATCAAATGTATACGTTGATGCACCATTTCCTGTAAATGTTACCAGATCATTATAACAGATCGTTTGATCCGCATCTGATGATGAAGAACTAAGTGTAGGATAATTGTAAACTGTGAATGTGTAGGAGGTTGATGATGTGTTTGTACATCCATTTGATTCACCTATCACTGAAACCACATCTCCATTATTGACCGGATTTGTAAAGTTTGGACTCGCGCTGAATGGACCTGCAGGTGTCCCATTTACTGTAAATTGGTAGTTACTGGCACCATTAGCTGTAAGATTTACGGCATCTCCCGCACATAATTCCAATGAAGCATTATTGAACAACTGAATTGCCGGAGGTCCGAATACAAGGAATGATAATGGTGTAGCATTTGAAGTACATCCCAAAGATGTTCCTGCTACCTGTACACTTTGACCATTTGTCAATCCAGACGTATTGAAGGTGTTCGTTGCAGAAGGTAATCCCTGCGAAACACCATTTACGAAGAACTCATAATCAGTTGCACCTGTTGCGGTAAATACAACATTGTCACCAATACAGATCTGTTGATCTGCATCTGAACTGGTCAATGACACGGTTGGATTTGGATTGACAGTAATGGCACCCATCGATGTTGGTGTTGAACAAGTTTGAGCACTTGTGGCTATCACACCTACAACGTCGCCATTAACCAGAGCACTTGTATTGAAACTTCCCAAAGGACTCGGTGATCCTTGAGGTGCTCCATTGACTGTAAACTGGTAGGTATTTCCGCCAGTTGCAGTGTATGTCACTGCTTGACCTGCACAAATGGTATTATCAGTATCGTTCGAAGAAAGTGACGGTGTAGGATTGGCGTTAACGATAACATTGAGAAGTGAAGTTGACGAACAACCATTAGTCGTTCCGGTAACGGATACAGGATAAGAACCTGGGGCAAGTAATGAACCATCTAATGTGGTAACCGCAGAAGGAGCTCCCTGTGAAGTGCCATTGACAAAGAACTGGTATGCATCGGCACCTGCTGAAGTAAATGTAACCGCATCACCCTGACAGAACTGATTATTCGCATCATTACTGATCAAGGTAACCGGAGGAACTGGATTTACCGTAAATGTTATTCCGGAAGAAGTTGATGTACATCCCAATGAGGAACCTACCACAGTTACGGTTTGACCATTTGTTAGGGCACTTGTTGTGAATGTATTTGTTGCAGACATACTGCCCTGAGCAGTTGTGTTTACAAAAAACTGATACTGGTTAGAACCACTTCCCGTGAAAGTGACTGGAGATCCAGCACAGATAATATTGTCAGCATCCGAACTTGTTAAGTTCATCACTGGAATAGGATTAACTGTTGCTGATATAGTTGGGCTTGTACCTGTACAACCATTTGCAGCAATACCTGTCACATATAATGTGTTTGAACCAACCGGAAGAACTTGAGGGAACGATGGCGATGCTTGAGAAGCTCCGGGAACTCCATTAACTGTCAGAACATAACTTGCAGCGTTTGCTCCAGTAAATGTAATTGATTCTCCTTCACAGACAGTGTTGTCTGCATCCCCAGAGAAAAGAAGCACATTCGGATTGGCAAGTACCGTCATTGTAAAGGATTGACTAACTAGACAGCCATTTGATTCCCCAGTGACCATTACCACATTTCCATTGGACAATGTGCTTGATGTAAAGGTTGCTGTTGGTGATGAAGGTCCTTGTGGAGTTCCATTTACAAAATACTGATAATTTGTTGCTCCAGAACCGGTGAATGTGACTGTCGTACCTGCACAGAACGTATTGTCAGGGTCGGAACTCGACAATGCGGTAGTTGGTGATGCAATAACATTTAGGATTAACGTATCTGAGTTCTTTGTACAGTTGTTTGAATTTCCAATCACATAGATTTCTGTGCCATCAGCGTAGGATGAAGAACTGATCGAATTAGTCGTCGACAAAGTTCCAGGAACACCATCGATTACAAATTGGTACTGAGTTGCACCAGTCGCAGTGATGGTTACCGGTACACCAGAACAAAAAGTAACTCCTGGATTGATACTAATTGCTGTTGATGGCAGCGAAATAACAGTATAGGTAAATGTTTCCGGAGCAAATGCTTTACATCCATTCGCATTGTAGCCCTGTAAGGTCACTACATCTCCATTTTGCAGTGTGTCAACCACTATTGTAGCTGTAGCCAGAAGTCCACTGGAAACACCATTAATGAATAATTCGTATTGACCTCCAACACCTGCGCCGGAAGCAGTGAAGGTAACCGGTTCATTTTGACAGATCAAGAAATCAGTTGTACTTTCCGTCATGCTTATTATAGGCAAAGGGTTCACTGTAATCGGAATCACTGAGTCAGCTACGCAATTGGTGAGATCAGATTTTATTAAAACAGAAATAGTATCATTATTTACTAAAGTAGATGTAGAATACACTCCGTTAGTGCTATAACTCGTAACAAAATTTGAGTTTTTCTTATACCTGTACTTAACCCCAGTTCCACTTGCCGTAAACGTTACCAAATCACCGGCGCAAATCGTATCATTTGGATCGACTGTTAAGGTGTATGTTGGCAAATCATTAACCACAAATTGATAATAAGGATCATTTACTGAATTACATCCGCCGTTCGTAGTCAAAATACTTACTGTATCCAGATGAGCAAGGGTGTCAATGTATAAGCTGTCAGATAATCCAGGTCCAAGAACAGGGGTTCCGTTGAGAAAGAATGTAAATAATGTTGTCGAATCACCAGATGTAGAAGCAGTGAAAAGAACAGGTTCTCCAGCACAAATGGTAGTGTCTAATTGACTGGTGTTCAAATATGAGATAGGACCATAAATGTTTACCGTATCCATAATGGTATCAGTACACATATTGATTGTGTTCAAAGCAATAAGTGAAACTTGGAAATCTCCTCGATCATTAAAGATATGTGAGTTTCCGGTAAGATTATTCGAGAAAGGCGATGCTGTAAAAAATAGAGTGTCATAAACCATTTTATAACCTACCGCAACATCATTACCCGTGTTGAGCTGAGTATCTTTCCATCTTGGTAATTGAGGATACCCACTATTCGTAACCTGCACAGATGTGTAGAATGTCAAATTATCAGTCGGTTGTAGGTTATTTAAAATAACAGAAACATTGACAGTGGTATCAGCAAGTTGGTTAGATCCCGGTGCTAAATAATCAATACCACCTAATGTATCTTCTTTGAATTCAAACGCTGAGGTGGTTAGAAATACAGATGTATAAAGCGCTCCATTTTTAACAATGTTCAGTTTTGGTCTGTAATTATACTTCACTTTATAAAAACTGGAGTCCATATCTGTTAAGTAGACATTGGAACCAGTTCCGTTTTCTAGGCTTAATTTAAAACTCGCATCGAAATCAAATCGCATGCTGGTTACATCTGAGGATGGATATCCAGTACCATTATTTAAAGCTGGGTAAAACAAATTGGCTGGGTCTACCTGCTCTGTCCATTGAGCGATCTGAAGTGTGTCTGTCACACTCGTCCCTACAGTTGAAGGAAAAGTTAAAGTGTCAATGCTGTACCCTGTATATTGATCCTGAAGTGAATCCATAGTAGAACCATCATTGAATTGCCATAGATATGTTACAGGTTCTGAGAATTGTGTGGTGGCAACAGGTGATAGATTAGTCAAGTCTCCAAAACAATCTGGACTTGAACTCGTGAAGGTTGCACTGATAGGAGAGCTAGCATCAAATGTTAGGCCCGTATTATTCCCTGCATTTAAGCTAAAATAGGCTGTTTGTGCTGTTGTTCCAATGTTCATATCTTCAATTGTGGAACATTGAATTTTGACCTTGTTGTCGGTCTTAGAAATGTTGAATTGCCCTCCGCCGTCAGATAAAACGAAAATTGAATCAGTACAATACCCAATCATAAAGAGAGTATCGTTAACAGTTTGAGTAGACGCATTTCCAAATTCTACTCTTGATCCATGAAGTATTCTTAATTGATTGAAAACATGGTTACCTGTCACTTTTTGAGATGCGAATACACCAGCTGCGTATTCAATAGGAATGAAATTCAGTGTTACGTTATGAAAAGTTAAAGTTCCGGAGCCATTTGTGGTTAAACCATTCAAGTAACTGATAGTATCTGGAACAATTTGCAGAGTATCCCCAATATAAATATTTGAAGTTCCCGCATTCAGAGTGAATTGTGGGTCATTGATAGCCGAAAATGTCTGAATAAAATGGGCTTGTGTCGATCCTAGTCGTAATATTCTCGTATCTGCCGTTCCTGCTGGATCATTCAATGTTGTGAAACTACCGGTCCTTAATACTTGACTATTTGTATTAAGAATTCCTTTCATGAAGATGACAGAAGATGTATCAGACATCAAAAGAGCGCCTTGAATCAAAAGGCTGTCTGCTACCGGAAGATTAATTCTAATATTTCCATCAAAATCTGCATTGTTTGCCGTCAAAACTGATTTGTTAACGAACTCGATCGCGCAACCATTTTCAGCTCTTCTGACTTTTAGGTTATTGTGTAGCGTAACGTCACCGTATGCATATAAGTTACCCTGATTGATGACATTCACTGAATCCAACAGCATGGTTTGAGGTGTTGTAATCCCGGTCCAAGTCATTGCTTTAAAATAGCCTTCAGTATTCACTGTTACCGTTTGGTCACTCAATGAAAAAGAGTTGGAATCAAAGAAGACAGAATCTGAGGAGTTAGGAATGCAATTCGCTGCTACACCTCCGCTAGAAAGTGACCAATGTGATCCGTCATTCCAGTTTCCACTGTTACCGATCCAGTAATAATTGACCCCCGTATTCGAAAGTGTCCAACCAGTGGCGTTGTTCGTATTGGAATTAGTCAAAGTGTATACCGTCGGGGGAACAGCGTCCACTCTTGTAACTACCAAATATGAGCCGTTGAATGCGGTGTTAATATCAATTTGAGGAGTTGGACTTGCAGGAAAGATAGGACCGATGAAACCATTTGAGCTACAAGTACCGTTAAAGGTTAGTGAATTCATAGTTTGAGTTACACTGTCAAGCAATAAATAGCTGGAGTTCAATAATGTAACCGCACCGAAAGTATTTGCTCTCTCAATTCTTAAAGTTGTAGCACTTGAATTTACAGTATTATAAGTTTCTCCACCCCCGAAAAAAGTTACAGCTCCTGAATTCGAGAGAGAAATTGTGGATCCAGTAGATGTAAATGTAGAACCTGTTTCCAGTCTCCATAAAGTTCCAGTTATATTAACTGCACTGTTTGTTAAGTTAATTGTTCGGTTTTGACCTGTAACTGAAAGAAACTGTTGGGCTGTAAAAGCAAATCCTGCTGTCAGAAATTTTCCTCTGGTCACTGAAAAGGTTCCAGTTGTGACAAATGCATCGGTTAACGATACTCCATTGTTGTTCGTGGTTGAAGTCAACACGAAATTATTATTCCAGGTTCTTCCATTTGAGGTAAGACTTGAGGTATTAGCCCCTGAGAAAAGATTAATAACTCCTGAATAGCTCACCGTTGCAGTGGCATTAGACAATAAATCACCACTTATGGTAATACTTGCTAATGCTCCAGACAAGGTAAAAGCAGGTGCCGCTGAAAAGTTGAAATTAACGACTGAAACAGCTACATCCATGTTGACAGTTTGACCGGCAAGCCCAGATGCTGCATCGAAAATAACGTTGTCCGCTGCTGTAGGTATCGAACCAACCGTACCCCCTCCTGAGGTCGCAGACCAATGGTTTGCATCGCTCCAGTTACCACTTCCTCCAATCCAGAAATAATTGGCAGATCTTGCATCGAATTGGGTTGAAATAAAGAGAATCGCTAGGAGTAGAAGTTTAGTTATTTTCATGATAAATAGTTCTCGCAGAAAAGTAGTTTATCGGCAAAGATTAGCGAAAAAAGTTAAAAAACAAAGCCGGAGCGTTAATTCATTGGTATTTCAAAGACAATAGTATCAGGATTTAGTTTTTCTTTTGGTTTCTTTTTCAATGTTTATATATTTGCCACTCGTGTCGAATATTTTAGACATGTACTACGCAAAACTAACCGGTACTCAATGAACTACTTTTTTCACGTATTAATCTTGTTGGTTTTATCACTTCCTCTTGGAGTTATTGCTCAAAATAATAGTAATTCAAACGATACTCTTCAGTACGTTGTTCCAACAGAGATAAAAGCTGACCTGAATATTTTGGTGCCACCAAAATGTTTTGAACCAACTTCTGATTTTAATGGTTATCTGTGCATTTCAAATGGTTCTGCCATTATGATTCAGATGATAGATAACATCAGTTACCTTCAGGCTACGCGAGACATGAATGATTCGTTCTTTAAGCAGAACGGTTTTCAGTTCATTTCCGTTTTTGATCTTAAATCTGATTACGGAGTGAAAGGCAAGGTTTATAAGCTTACTTATAATCATAAAAATCAGGATTACGTTCGATATATGGTTTTTGCTGGGGATCTTCAAAAGACTATTTGGTTAAATATCACTTATCCAAAGATTGTTGAGGAATTGATGGAACTTGAAATTTTGAGTTGTTTGCAGTCGTTAACTTTGAATCCAGCTGATCATGAAAAATAGTTGGTTCATTATCATATTCGGAATTCTTGTTGGATACAACAGTTTTTCACAAACTACTACGGTTACACAAAATGCTGATTTTGAAAGCGAGAACAATAGTATGTGGGGGCTTTCTGGGAGTCCTTCTATTGAGGATGAGATCTCATTGTTTCATGTTGATTGGAATCAAAGTATCAATACTGGATCAAGTGGAATCGTTACCATTTTGGGACAGAGCTTTGGTGGTGCATTCCAAGGAGGAATATCGGGTCAAATTGGGAGTAAAATAAGATACAATTTCACTACTGGATCTATCGATGTTAAGTACCCGGTAGATATAGATATAACGTATCCACAAGATTTTTCTTATGATCAAGGGGATATGGTGACGGTACAAACCGACTATACCGTTCTTGACTCTAATGCCTTGGAAACAATTTATCCGGGTGGGGAAGTTATGTGGGATCTATATTTTCAGTTAGCCGCTTCCGCTTCTGCAACGATTTGTGTATTCGGCTGTACTACATTTCCGATAATCCCTTCATTTAATACTGGATTGATAACCGTTAATCTAGTAACGATATCATCCAATGGAGCTACAACTGGTCCAGGTGGAACATCTGGTCCCTCAGGGATTTGGTATCTTGGGCCTGGTCAAACTCCCCCTTATATTGGTGGTAGTAATGAAGACCCGAGTTATCCTGGGACTGAGCCTACAGTAAACAACAGTTTCTTTCCATTTGCTGTACCGCCGGCAGATGTGGATACCACAACCGGAGAATTGGGTACTATTTTTATTGATTGGATTCCATGGCAAATTTATGTTCCTCTTCAATTGGATCTTCCTGAAAATGAATTTGGACTCTCCGGAACACTTACTCTGCCATACGTAGAAACCGAAAGTAATCTTTTGCTAGATAATACACTTGAGGCATGTGGAGATTCTACCTACTTTACAATGGCTTTGGAGGTGTTCGACCTTTTGGGGTATATTCTACAACAGGCTGCTCCAGGAACACCTGTTTATGTCGCCGGTCAGGTACTCTCCAATTTGGCAGGGGCATATGACCCTCTGGCCGATACACCATTTGCAGGTCTTGCCGTGGTTCAATGGAATTTCTTCTCGGCGAGTTTGGTGTTGGATATCACCAATAATCAATGTTTCAATTTTGATCCTACTATAAGTGGGAGTTTCCAGTTTCCATTCCCCGTCGAGTACCAGGTTTTCAGTAATGGTGCGTGGGGACCTCAGTTGCAAGGCAGCATTATTAACTGTCAAATCGGAGATGATTTCAGGTATAAGTTCCCTTGTTATTTTACAGATGTAACGTTCATTCCTACATATACTATTGTGGGTACAATGTCGAACCATACTTGGGATGAAATTGCCGTTCACTTTGATATGTCAGCTTTAGGTTTTGGTTTGCAATTATCTGCTTTCACGATCCTTCCAGGATTTACCATTCCTTCAGTTTGTTTTCCATTACCTTATCCTTGTCCTTCTTGGAGCTGTCCTTGGTGCTGGTGTACTACTACGGTTTGTACTCCTGAGATCGTTGTGCCTCCTGTTGGATTCCCTGGTTTTGCAGCATGGGTGAGTACAAGTGGTATTAATTTTGGATCAAGTATTCCTGATCCGCTTCCAACTTTATGGAGTTATACTGTTCCAATTGCATCTATAACTTATGACTGGTTCAATAGTAGCTGGACTCTCAACAACTTTAACACAGTTATTGGTGATACAATCAGGATGAAATCAAGTCCTCTTGGTATTAGCAATTCATTTACGAATGTGCTTTGTAGTGATAGTACTACAGGTCAGCTAATTGTGAATACAAGTGCATTAACGCCTGCATCTCCATTTACTTATTCCTTATGGTCTGATGCTGGAACCTCAACTTCTGTGGTTGCTGGAAACACAAATACCTATTCTAACCTTGCGGCCGGTTCTTATCAGGTTTCTGTAATTGATGCAAATGGCTGTCAAATGTACACCGGAGCTATAATCACGGAGCCATTACCGGTTCAGGCCATTTCAGCAATATCTGATAAGAATTGTTTTGGTACGGTGAATGATGGAAGCATCTTAGTGACTGCATCCGGAGGAGTTCCTGGTTATAATGTTAGTTGGTCAGGGACTTCGTCAGGAAGCCCGGCTGGAATAGAAATTTCGAACGTTGGTGGAACATATACAATTAGTGGACTTTCCGAAGGAACATACAATGTGACTATTACGGATGCGAATAATTGTCCAAGAATGTACTCATATACGGTGGGTGTACCAGATGCTTTAGGTCAGGTGGGCATTGTAACTGATGTAAATTGTTTCGGTGAATCAACCGGGGCGATTGATGTTTCTACTTTTGGTGGAGTATTGCCTTATTCTTACAGCTGGACATCTTTACCGGATTTTACTGAAGATGTGGATAGCATACCAGCAGGAAATTACACACTCACTGTTACTGACTCAAGAAACTGTATCAGTTCGGTGATATATACTGTGAATCAGCCAGCAGCGCCTTTAGCGCTTTCAATTACAGGAACAGATGTAAATTGCTTTGGAGGATCTGATGGTACAATAAACCTTACCACCAGTGGTGGAACTTCTGGGTACTCATATGTTTGGTCGAACGGTCAAGGTGTTATCTTACCAATGACTACAGAGGATTTATCCAATATACCGGCATCTGTTTACACAGTGGATGTAACAGACAGCAAAGGATGTACTGAAAGTATTTCTCAATCTATTGCACAGCCATCTGCTCCGGTTAGCTCTAATCCAACGATAACGAACATCAATTGTTTTGGTGATGCAACTGGATCAATTAATCCAGGTATTTCTGGAGGAACTGCACCTTATACTTACAACTGGTCAACAGGATTCACAGGTGCAATTTTAACTGGAGTGGCTGCTGGTAGTTATACATTAAATGTAACCGACTCAAGAGGTTGTACTTCTTCATATTCGTATCAAATCACTCAACCAGGTGGCCCATTGACGGTTACTTTATCAGGAGTAGATATCTTGTGTTTTGGAGAGGCAACAGGTTCAGTAACGTCAGTTGTTTCAGGCGGTACACCAGGTTATCAATATTCTTGGATAGGAGGTATGACAACTGCTTCCATCTCGAATTTGACAGCAGGAACGTATGACTTAACAGTAACTGATTCAAGAGGATGTGTTGCGAGTGCTTCAATAACACTGAATCAACCTGCAGCTGCATTGACAGCGTCATCTATTGCTACAGATGTCAACTGTTATGGAGGAAGTGATGGTACAATAGATCTTACGGTAAATGGTGGAACCACTCCATATAATTATCAATGGTCGAATGCACAGTCTTTGATCCTAACAGCAACCACTCAGGATCTAAATGGTCTTCCTGCGAACGTGTATACAGTGAATATTACAGATGATAATGGATGCGAGACCACCGTTTCACAACCTGTGGCTCAACCAAACGCTCCACTCGCAGTTACGGGAGTTGTTGATGATGTCAACTGTTTTGGTATTACAGATGGTTCAATCGATATTTCGGTATCAGGAGGAACAATCCCTTATACATATAGCTGGTCGAATGGAGCAGTAACGGAGGATTTGACGAATATTGCGGCTGGGTCGTATACTGTTCAAATAACTGACCTGAACGGTTGTACGATCACAGAGACATTTGAGGTTGCTCAACCGAATGCGGCTTTGGCTGTTTCGGCAACCACAACACCGGTGAAATGTAATGGTGGTTCAGATGGTACTGTTACATCGTTTGTTGAGGGAGGTACGTCACCATATACCTATTCCTGGTCAACAGGTGCCACAACTCCTGATCTTGAATTCATGCCAGCAGGAATTTATACACTCACGGTTACGGATTCTCAGGGATGTGTTGCTTTCACAGGAGCCGTTGTAGATGAACCGGCAAATCCATTGAATGTTGTGATTACGGTTACTGATCCTTCATGTTATGGATATAGTAATGGATCGATCGTGTTGGATATTACAGGAGGTACTCAACCGTATTATTTCAATTGGGGGAATGAAAATGAGATCTTGTTGAATAATCCAAGTGAAACATTGAGTGATATTACTGTAGGTGATTATCTGTTTAGAATCCGTGATGCTAATGGTTGTATCATTGAACAGATCGTTACTGTAAATGAACCTACGTTGTTAACGGTATCACATGTGATCAGCGACGCATTATGTTATGGAGATAGCACAGGAATGATCGATCTTACTGTAACAGGTGCAACTCCGCCTTATACGTTTGTATGGAGTGATGGACAATCTACAGAAGATGCAGTCAATTTGCCAGCGGGTTACTATACATATACGGTAACTGATGCTCAGGGATGTGAATTCTGGAATGATGCTATTGTAGGTCAACCTACAGAGTTGAAGATTGAATACATCATTACCCCTATTAGCTGTATTGATCAGACAGATGGAATGATCGACGTAACGGCTTATGATGGTACTGCACCGTATACCTATGTATGGAGTACTGGAGAAACAACTCCATCGATTTCGGGGTTAGCAGCTGGCACATACATGCTTGTTGTTACGGATGATCACTTATGTTCTCAGACGTACGATTTCGTTGTTGATTCCAATCCGGATGAATGTGTAGGTATTCCAAATACCTTCACACCTAACGGAGACGATTACAATGACACTTGGTTCCTGGAGAATATTGATCTGTATCCAAATGCTTCAGTAAAGATCTTTAACAAGTGGGGTAACTTGTTGTATAATACCGAAGGAAATTATATCCCTTGGGATGGAACCTTCAACGGTAATCCATTGCCATCTGAAGTATATTATTACATAATCACTCTGGGTAATCCAGAAGACAACCAGTATACTGGTACAATTACAATTGTTCGATAATGAAGATTAAAACGAGCTTATTATTTGCGGCATTGCTGCTGAATGCCTTAAGATTACTGGCCGATGAATTGGTTCCGGTAGGTTGCCCGACCATAACGATGTCCGGTAACCAAGTAACTTGTTATGGTGGTTCTAATGGGATGGCAAGTGTTTTGGCTACTGGAGGTAGTAATAGTTTTACCTATACGTGGTCATATGGGCCGGGGCCTACTTGGTCAAATTCAATTTCAGGACTTCCGGTTGGAACCTATACTGTTAATGTAAAAGACAATGTGACAGGTTGCACAGTAGTTGGAGCGTATGTGGTAGATCAACCGGATCCAGTCTCCATATTGTCATCATACATTACCAATGTAAACTGTTACGGTGAAAATACAGGTGCGATTGATGTGACACCGACGGGTGGGACACCCGGACCTACTGGGTACACATACGACTGGAGTTATGACCCTTTAACCCCTGGTTTTGATGATGGTCAAGATGCAAATGGATTAGTCGCAGGAAGTTATTCTTTGATCGTTAGGGACGCAAATGGTTGTACCAATACTTCTTATTACAACATTACCCAACCTGGTCAAGCGCTAAATTCTTCAGGAGTAGTCACTAATGTTTCTTGTACTGGCGGTATGAATGGCTCCATAGATGTTTCAGTTTGGGGTGGTTCTCCACCATACGTCTACTCTTGGACTCCTTCTGGTTCAACTCAGGATCTTTCAGGTTTAACAATTGGATCTTATACTCAGACCATCACAGATGTGAAAGGTTGTACAAACAGCGGAACCTATGTTATCTCAGAACCTTCAGCGTTAATTGGGTCAATTAGTTCTACTGACGTTTCTTGTTTTGGCACATCTACAGGATCTGTAAGCATTAGTATGTCAGGAGGCACGCTACCATACAACTATTCTTGGCAAAATTCTCAGACGCTTTATGCCGCAAATTCAGCTACATTGAGCAATGTGCCAGCAGATAATTATACGGTGAATGTAACTGACGGAAGAGGTTGTACTTTTTCGGCAAGTACAACAGTGAATCAACCGCCATTACTTTCTGCTACCTATGTGGTTACAGATGTATTGTGTTATGGTGATTTCTCTGGTTCTATTGATGTGACTGTTTCAGGGGGTACTCCATCATATTCCTTTTTATGGACAAATAGTTTAGGTAATCCTATAGGTACCGGTGAGGATCTGAATGCTGTTCAGGCTGGTGGTTACGGATTGTTGATCACAGATATTAATGGATGTACGTATAGTTTTTCAGACGAGATCAGTCAACCGGATACAGCATTGTACTATTCATATATTGTCACTGATGTTTTGTGTTTTGGTGATGCTACTGGAGCCATTGATTTGACAGTTATGGGAGGGACGCAACCATATACGTATTCTTGGAATTCTGGTCAAACGAGTGAAGATCTTTCAAACATTCCTTCCGGAAATTATTCATTCGCTGTTCTTGACGCGAATAATTGTCCAATTGGAGGGTCAATGATCGTTTCTCAACCAACAGCACCTATCGCTGTATCGAGTGTTGTTTCGAACGTACTTTGTTATGGCGAATCGAATGGATCCATAGATCTTACAGTAACGGGTGGTACAGCTCCTTATAGTTTTATGTGGGAGAATAGCACATTTGAATTGAGTTTGACGACAGAGGATATTTCTGGTATGCCAGCTGATGATTATACTTACGACCTTGTTGACAATAATGGATGTACTTATTCAGAAACATTGACGATTACTGAACCACCACTGTTGGAAAGCACAATTTCTGGAGTGAACATTTTATGTTATGGTGGAGACAATGGTTCTATTGATCTTACGGTTACCGGTGGTACTTTACCGTACTCATATAGCTGGAGCAATGGTTCAACAAGTCAGGATTTGATCAATTTGATTGCAGGAACATATGACGTTGTTGTAACAGATGCTAACAATTGTACGATCACCAATACAATTACATTAACTCAGCCTGAAGCACCTCTTTCACTCTACTTTGAAACAGTAGATGTTAAATGTAATAATGGTTCAGATGGATCCGTGGTTGCCTTTGTAGAAGGTGGAACAACTCCATACACGTATATTTGGTCAAATGGTGGCTCAACTGACGTGATCGAAGATCTAACTGCAGGAGTTTATACTTTGGACATTGTTGACTTTAACGGTTGTACAATCTCAGGTTCAATAGAGGTGTATCAGCCTGATCCGTTGACATTAAATGAAGTGATCACACCGGTTTCATGTTATGGAATGAGTGATGGAGTTATAGATATCACTCCAACAGGAGGAACAAGCCCGTTTGATTTTACTTGGTTCAACTCCACTTTCGCCCTCTCGGCTCAAACAGAAGACCTTGTGGACTGGCCGGCAGATATCTATCAAGTTGAGATCATTGATTCGAATGGGTGTTTCTATGAAATGTTCTTCGAGATCACTCAACCTGAACCATTGGTGATAACATTCACTACGACTGCAGTCTCTTGTAATGGGGGGTCGGATGCAGATATTTTGGTTGACATTACAGGAGGTAATCCTCCTTATACGACCATTTGGTCAAACGGAGCGACTACTGAAGATCTAATTGATATACCGGCAGGTACTTATCAATTGGTAGTTACTGACACAAAGGGTTGTACGGATTCTATCGAGGCGACGATCATTGAACCTCTTCCGATTACAATGACCTTTGAAGTAACTGAGATCACTTGTATTGATCAAAAAGATGGAACAGCATATGCTTTCCCTGATGGAGGTAATGGAGGTTATTATTACGACTGGACACATGGACCTACAACGGCTTATGTTGATAGTCTTGATAACCAATATTATTATTTATTAGTGACCGATGTATTGGGTTGTACGGCATTGGACTCTGTGTTCATCCCTAAAAGTGAAGCACTTTGTATTGATCCGGTGAATGCATTTACACCAAATGGGGATCTTTACAATGACACATGGGTGATCGACAATATGTATCTATATCCGGATGCCGATTTGCAGATCTTTAATAAGTGGGGCAATTTAATTCACCATCAAACAGGTGTATACGAACCATGGGATGGTTCAATAAATGGAGCTCAGGCGCCATCTGATCAATATTATTTTATTCTTAACCTGAATTATCTGGATAGAGAGCCAGTAATCGGAAACATCAACATTGTTAGATAATCGTATGAAAAAGTTTTTTTCACTTCTTGTTTTGTCTGTTTCGTTCACATCATTTGGACAGCAGATCGCATTGAATTCTCAGTATTTGTTCAATGAAATGATCGTGAATCCGGGCGCAACTGGTTCAAAGGATTATGTTCCTATCCATTTTAATTTCAGGAAACAGTGGGTAAACTTCCCAGGATCTCCAACAACTCAACTTCTTTCAGCTCATGGTGAGGTTGGGAAAAAGATGGGATTCGGAGGAATGCTTTTCAATGATGTTTCTGGACCGAGTAGAAGAACAGGTATCAATGTGAATGGGGCTTACCATTTACAGCTGGATGCTAATAATTATCACCGTTTGGGTCTGGGATTGAGCGTTTCGCTTACACAGCACCTTATTGATGTTAACCAGTTAGAGACCTATCTACCGGATGATCCTGCAGTTTTAAGAGGATATAACAACCGAATGGTTCCAGATGCAAATTTTGGCGTATTCTATCATTTCAAAGACAAAGGTTTTGCAGGTTTGTCTGCGCATAACTTAGGTGAATTGAATAGAGACCTTTATAATTTCGAAACAACATTCGGAAATCCTCTAGTTAGAACATATTATTTGATCGGAGGTTATCATTTTGCAGTATCTAAAGATTTCGGGATCAAAACGACTGTTTTGGGACAGATGATCGAAACAGGTACTTGGCAAGCCGATGGAACCCTGCTATTCACGTATAAAAAAATGCTTTGGTTAGGAGCTTCATACAGACATACGGATGCCGTAGCATTCTTGGCAGGAGGACAAGCCGGACCTGTACGATTTGGATATTCTTATGATTATACACTTAGTGATATTGGTCAGTATTCTTCAGGTTCTCATGAAGTTTTTATAGAACTTCAGATTTTCAAATCCTCTGATAATTCTTCTAAAACTCCATGGTTGAAAAGAAATCGTGTCTACGAGCCGCGTATCTAATGAAAGGTATTTTTTCGATTTTATTATTGATTTGTCCATTTGTTTATGGACAAAGTTTAGCTGATGCGGATCGCATGTTTGATCGTTTCGAATATGCGCAAGCCGCCAAAACGTATGAAGAGATAGCTAAAGGAAGAAAGCTAGATGTAGAATCCAGAAAAAAATTGGCGTACAGTTATTATACAATTGGTGAATACAAAAAGTGTTTTCCTGTTGTAGATTCTCTTGTAAGATACTCAGCTGTTGAACCATTTTTCTTCTATATCCATGGTAATTCGGCAATGGCCGTTGAAAATTACGATGTTGCCAAAGCCTCTTTTGAGAAATACAAGTCTAAGGATGACGAGTTTAACGTTTCCGTTTTGATCCAGTCGTGTGACTCATTGAAGGTCTGGAAAAACGATGAGTCGATAATCGTTCAGGGAATTGAAGGGAATATTTCGAAAGCAGATATCAATGGATCGAAATACCGAGAAGGTTATTTCTTATTCAGAGAGATGGCATTGGATAGTTTGGGAACGGAAATGACGATGGCGTCTGTTGATCTTGGAGAATTAATGATCACCCAACCAATTTTTGTGAATAAGGAGGGAGTTTCAAATAGAATTACCTTACCTGAAGAGTTTCGCCAATCGGCAGTGACATCTGCATCTTTATTGAATGGTGAAGGTCTATTTATACTTACAATAGCGGAACCTGCAAGTGCTAATGAGGCCAAAAGAGCCCCACACTTGTACCTTGCTAAGTTTGATGATTCAAATTTTAGTTTTTCTGACATTCAACCATGGAACTATTCAGGATTTGAGGATTCTACAGGTTGTGCCTATGCTTCTGTAAACTCCCGCGGTGATCAGATGGTATTTACAAAAATTGGAAAAAGAACCAAAGGTTCAGATTTGTATCTGTCAACCTTATCTAATGGGTCTTGGTCAAAACCGGTGGCCTTAAATGATCTTAACACAGTATTTGATGAAATTGCTCCGATGTTCATCGGTGACACATTGCTTAGCTTTAGTAGTAATGGTCGGCCTGGATATGGTTCCCTGGATATTTTTACTGCACAGGTTAATGAAAATGGGTTTGGAAATATCGTCCATTTGAAAGCTCCGCTTAATAGTTTTAGCGATGATTTCAATTATTCCTTGATCAATGATACAACCATGTATTTCACGTCAAATCGAGCTTCAGGAATCGGGGATGATGATGTTTATTCATATACTTTACCTAGAAAAATTGAACCGATTGTAGATACAGTAAGTGAGTTGGATGTGTTTTTGGCGAACTGGCAAGACCAACGCATTTATTTCGATTTTGATAAGTTTACCATAAGAGATCAAAAAGTGATCGAAGAGATTGCCGCTGCATTGATCAAGTTCGATGGATTGCAAATTGTAATTGAAGGTCACACGGATATCAGAGGAAAGGAAATCTATAACCTTGAATTGGGTAAGCAAAGAGCTCAAGCAGTGAATAATGAATTTGTGAAGCTTGGAGTGAATTCAAGTAATGTGAATGTAGTTTCCAAAGGAGAATCTGATCTTCAGGTGGATTGTTCAAAGGGATGTACGGAAGAACAACATCAGCAGAATAGGGTTGCGATTATTAAGATCAAGAAGTAAGTGGGATTAGTTCGTCACTAGCCTGTATCCTTCTGGAACCATAAGCGAAAAGATGACGTCTTTGTGTTCCAAGACAGTTTCGTAGTTGGAAACAATGTACTCAATTCGCATCCCATCGGCTATTTTATAAAAGGACATTGGAAATCCGGGAATGTATTGGTTGATCAAAGGATTGCCAGTATTGTTTATTTTAATTTGATCAGTATACCAATAAACAGTTATTTCTCCTCGTTGATAAAGAATTGCCTTTTTACACTCAAATCCTAAAATGGTTTTGGTCTCGTTCAACAATTCAGTTCTGGCTGTTGAATCAACTTCGGCGTTTTTTTCAAGAGTCTCTTTCCCTAAATAAGCTGCGAATGCTCCCTGGGGACTCTTGTTCAAAGACAAAGCTCTCGGAATCGTGTTATCAACAACAATACAAGAGTAAAACATTGTCCCCATGTTGAAATCAATCCTTGATTTCGTTTCACTAAAAAATACGTCCATTTTAGAATTTTGCAACATTCCAGTTTTCTGCTGGGTTTCCAAAACTGTGTCTACCGGGGTAGCATAGATCATGTATTGAAAATGACCCTCTTTGATCTGGCTATACATGGATAAGTTAACCGATACAAATAGCAAGAAAAGGAGAATAGATTTTTTCAAAATTCGTTTGGATTATTATAGTGCCGCTTAAACGCGATTAAAATTAAAACATTTAAATTTACCCTCCAAATTCATTATCACATGGGAAGAGCGTTTGAATACCGCAGAGCAGCTAAAGAGAAGCGTTGGGACAAAATGTCCAAGTTGTTTCCAAAATTGGGTAAAGCTATTACGATGGCAGCTAAAGAAGGAGGAGAAGATCCTGCTACGAATGCCAAGTTAAGAACAGCAATACAGAATGCCAAGGCTGAAAACATGCCGAAGGATAATATCGAGGCAGCGATTAAGCGAGCAGCTCAGAAGGACATCAGTGCCTACACCGAGGTGATCTATGAAGGAAAGGGCCCTCATGGTGTATTGGTGGTTGTAGAATGTGCTACTGATAATCCGACACGCACCGTTGCAAATGTGAAGTCCTATTTCAATAAAGCCGGAGGAAGTGTTGTGCCGAATGGATCAATGGATTTCATGTTTAACCGTAAATCAGTTTTTGAGATTGACAAGACGGATGCAATTGATCCGGAAGAACTCGAGCTTGAATTGATCGATGCAGGAGGCGAAGAAATTGAAGTGACGGAAGACAAGATCTACGTGTACGGAGATTATACTGCTTTTGGTACGATAGCGAAGGCCTTGGAAGACATGAACATCGAGGTTCAGAAATCGAATCTACAACGTATCCCCACATCTCCCATTGAGCTTACGGAAGAGCAAATGGCCGAAGTAGAGAAAATGCTCGATAAGATCGAAGACGACGACGATATACAGCAGGTCTTTACCAATATTGCCTAAAGATTGCTATCTTCGACAAATAATAAATTCAGAGAATCGGAGTTATTGTTAGCGCAATAACTCTTTTTATCTTAAATAAGGCATGATCCGACCATTCAGATTAGTAGCGTTTACCATTGTGTTGTCAGCAATATTGTTGGCTTGCTCCACGGAGAAAAATACGGTCGTGAACAGAACTTATCATGGAATGACGGCCAGATATAATGGGCATTTCAATGCAACTGAATTGTTGCGCCAGGCAATGTCCGGTTATCGCAATTCCCTTAAAGAAGACTATTACAATCTGCTTCCGATCGATCCGCTTCCGAATGAAGAAGAGGTGGTAAATATGTATCCTGCAATTGATACAGCGATCGCGAAATGTAGTAAGGTGATCCAGCGTCACTCGATGCCGAGCAACGATAAGCCGTCAAAGAAGAAGGAAGAACATAATCCATGGATCGATGAGAACTGGACTACCATTGGGATTGCTCAGTACTACCGAAGGGATTATGATGCTGCCATGAAAAGCTTCATGTTCGTCAGAAAGTTTTATTCCAATGATCCATCATTGTATGTGGGTGAAATGTGGATGGCCAAGTCGAACATTCAGATGGGTAAGCTGACAGAGGCCGGATTCAATCTGGCAAATCTGGATAAAGCAATTGATGCTGAGAATGACCCTGATTCAAAAGAAAAGAAATCATCCTCCAAGAAAGATAAAAAGGAAGAAATTGCAAAGGTGCCCAAGTCGATCTATTTCGATCTGGAGAAAACAAAAGCAGAACTTGCATTGAAAAGAGACGATAAAAAGAAGGCTATTGAGCATTTGACGAAGAGTCTTGACCATGCGAGAAAATCGTCAGATAAAGGTCGTGTTCATTTCATCATTGGTCAGCTTTATGAAGAGTTAGGTGATCGAGGCGCTGCCAAAGAATCGTATACGAAGGTCCTGAAATACAATGTTCCTTATACTATGGAATTCAATGCGCGTCTCAAGCGTGCTTTCATGGGTGGAGACAATAAAATGGAACAGGAGCTCAGAAAAATGTTGCGTGATGCAAAGAATGCTGAGTTCAAGGATCAGATCTATTACGCTCTAGCGGACATTGAATTACAACGTGGCAATAAGATCGAAGCGAAAAAGGATCTGACGTTGTCGGCATTTTATTCTACATCGAACAATCGTCAAAAGGCGATGTCTTTCGAGAAGTTAGGAAACATGAGCTATGGAGAAAAGAACTACGTACATGCTCAGAAGTACTATGATTCTTGTGTAGCTGTGCTTCCTGATAATTATCCTAATGCTGATGGAATAAGAAACAAAGCGCTCAAGCTTGCAGATCTTGTTGTTGCGGTGGAAACAGCGCATTATGAAGATAGTGTACAGCGGATCGCTGCCATGTCTGAATCGGACAGAACCAAGTTCATTGAAGATGTGATCAAGAAGATCAAGGAAGATGAAAAGAATCGAAAGGAAGCAGAAGCGAGAAGATTAAGAGAGCTTCAGCAAAACCAGAACAATTTTGTTCAAACAGGTGGATCAGGAAATAAATGGTATTTCAATAATCCGAAAACAAGAAGCGATGGATACGAGGAGTTTAAGAAGCTTTGGGGTGTTCGAGAGAATGAGGATGATTGGAGAAGAAGCGACAAAACGTCATTTGCTCCGATCAAAACGGATGAGGATGATACAACCGGTATAGTCGAGACGACCGAACCAAAGCCGGATTCATTGACAGTAGACATGTTGCTGGCGAATGTTCCGTTAACAGATTCCCTGCTTGAAGCATCGATCGATCGTGAAATGAGCGCATTATATGCAGCCGGGATCATTTACAAGGAGCAGCTTAAGGAACCGGACATGGCCAGAGGACAGTTCAATAAGATCATCGCAAAGAATAAAATTTGTGATACCGACCTATCTGCTTCCTACCAGCTGTACAAAATGAAGGAGGGTTCTCCTGACGGAGACATTCACAAGGATCATATCCTGAACAATTATCCAAATTCGGATTATGCAAACTATATCCGTGACCCGAATTTCTTTATCAAACGTAAAGAGATGGAAGCGTTGGCAGTTCAGGAATATGTGAATGTGTTGGAACGTTACAACAGAGGTTTGTACTATCCGGTGATCAGTAAGGCCAACGAGGTGATCACTAATGAGCGCGACAATCCATATCGAGCAAAATACATGTTGCTGAAGGCAATGAGTACAGGACAGATCAACCCAAATAAACAAGAATTGGTTCCAATCCTGGAGCAGGTGCTTGCAGATTATCCTGGAACTTCTGAGGCGAAGCGCGCACAGGAAATGCTGGATGTGATTGCCAATGGTTATTCAGCCAATATTGAAGCAGATTTCAATAAAAAGTCGATCTACAATTACAACGATAAAGCTGAACATTGGGTGATCGTATTCTTAGATAAGAATGAAAGCTCCAACGTTGCTAAGACACGAGTGGCAGATTTCAATCGAGAATTCTTCTCCAGAGATAAATTAAAGACCAGCACAAAGATCTTCAAGGAAGATCAGAGTATTGTTTTGATCCAGCAGTTTGATAATGATCTGAAAGCAAATGAATACATTAGAGTGTTCAAACAGACCAGAAAGCACCTGATGGATATGCAGAAAGCAAAGATCATGGCGATCACTCAGGAGAATATGAAGACCTTGTTTGAAACAGGTAACCTGATTGAATACGACAAATTCTACGAAGAAAACTACTAAACATGTTGAAGAGGAAAGAGAAAACGCAGTTCGAAAGTCCTGATCGCCTGAACAGGATTGTTGAAGGAACAAAGATCATTGGAGATATTTTGTCTGAATCGAACCTCCGCATTGATGGAGAGGTGAAAGGAAATGTATCCACTTCCTCCAAAGTAGTGATCGGAGAATCTGGGTTGATCCATGGTAATTTGACTTGTACTGAAGCTGATATCGAAGGAAAGATCGAAGGGAAACTTCAGATCGAAGGATTATTGATCCTACGTGAATCAGCAAAAGTGATCGGTGATATCCACACGGCGAAATTACATGTTGAAGAAGGAGCATCCTTTGTAGGAGCATGTAAAATGACCAATTCCGGAATGCAAGCCCGATCCACTATGGAATCGGCAAGTGAAGACATCGTTTATTGATGGACGAGGAAAAAGAAAAACGATCCCTTTCTAAATTTGCCCGTTTTTCATCAGTGGGTATACAAATGGGCGTGATCATCGCTCTGTTTACCTGGCTAGGCACTTATCTTGACGGAAAATACCAAACAAAAACACCCTGGTGGACCATCGGTCTATCGTTGTTTGGAGTGATCGCTGGACTTGTTCTAGTGATCAAGGAGGTAATACGCATGGGAAATGAAGATTAGCAAGAACACGTATTTGTATTTTTTTCCGGTGTTATTGATCCTTACCTCTGGGATCTACATCTCATTGTCTTTCCTGAACATTCTATCGATGCCATTTGAAAATGCGCTTCAGATCGGAGGATTTACCTTTTTAATCTTCTTTTTAGGGGTTTTGATCATGGCACCGGGATTTTCAAAGGGAGCTCAGCAATTTGTGATGCGTTTTATGGTGATCACCACGCTGCAAATGCTTTCGGTTTTAAGTGTGATCATGGTGGTGGCCTACCGATCGATCGAAAATGCAAAATGGATCGGATATCATTTGCTTTTCCTCTTTTGTTTTTTCCTTTTTGTGCAGTCGTTTCTACTGATTAAAGCAGGATCAGGTACTTCTGACGGAGAAAAAGGCGATTCTGTCGAAAACTAATTCCAAAGCTTTTTATTTATTGCATTTTTTGACTTGTCACTTGGGAAAGTTTCTATACCTTTGCGCCAAATTTTAGATGACTTTTTCAAGTAATTCATATTCAATGACAGCAGCAAGCAAATTCAAGCTTTTGATTTTCACGATTTTATCGTTGTTTGCCGTGAACTTCACTTTCGCGAATGAGCATAAAGGAGAAGCAACTTCACATGAAACAGAAGAAGAGTTTAACGTAGGTGAAATGATCATGCACCACATCAAAGATGCTCATGAGTGGCATTTGTGGGGTGGACACGACAATTCTGTGTCGATCTATTTGCCAGTGATCTTGATGGATGGTGGAATGAAGACATTTTCTTCAAGTCACTTCTACCATGGAGAACATAAGACGGCTGTTGATCATAAGACACATGAAGAGATCTCGTACATGGCCGGTGTAGGTCCTGCTGAAGGATATGCACTTTTCCATGAAAAGATCTACAAAATGGAGAATGGTGAGTTGAGCTTTGAAGATGGACACGCACACAATGACAGAGTGAATGATTTCTCGATCACGAAAAACGTAATGTCTTTGTTCTTTGGTGCGATCCTGATCTTATTGATCATGGGTTCAGTTGCTAAGTTTTATAAGAAGAACGGAGCTGTTGCACCAAAAGGTGTTGCCAAATTCCTTGAGCCGATCGTGATCATGGTTCGTGATGATATTGCTAAAGCAAACATTGACAAGCACAAGTATCACAAATACGTGCCTTATTTATTGACCATCTTCTTTTTTATCTGGTTCAACAACCTATTAGGTTTGATCCCATTCCTTCCGGGTGGAGCTAACCTTACTGGTAACATCTCAGTGACGTTGTTCCTGGCGGTGTGTACGTTGTTGGTGACTGTATTCTCTGGAAATAAGAACTACTGGTCACATATTTTTGCTACACCGGGTGTACCGGTAGCATTGTTGCCGATCATGATTCCTATCGAAGTTGTAGGGATCCTGACAAAGCCTTTTGCATTGATGGTTCGTTTGTTCGCAAACATTACGGCAGGGCACATCATTATTTTAGCATTGATCTCGATCATCTTTATTAACAAGAACATGGCGTGGGGTGGTTTATCTGTGCCTATGGCCTTGTTTATTTCGGTGTTGGAGTTGTTGGTAGCGTTCCTTCAGGCGTTCTTATTTGCGATGCTTTCTGCATTGTTCATCGGAGCTGCTGTTGAAGAAGCACACCATTAATAGTTTAGTAATTTTTTAATCTACATAGTTATGTACGGAAGTATAGCAGCAATTGGAGCAGGTCTAGCAGTATTAGGTGCTGGATTGGGTATCGGACGTATCGGTGGTTCAGCAATGGACGCGATCGCTCGTCAGCCTGAAGCTTCAGGAAAGATTCAAACAGCGATGATCATCGCAGCTGCGTTGATCGAAGGTGTTGCGCTTTTCGGAGTAGTAGTTGGTCTACTAGGAAACGCGAAGTAATCAAAAGGATCTGGCCTCAACGGTTGGTTGAGGCAGATCTTTTTAAAGATGTAAAAGTTAAACAACCATATTTAGTTAAAAATGGATCTTATATTACCTGATTACGGTCTTTTATTCTGGACAGCATTAGTGTTCATCTGTTTGTTGTTCATTTTGACAAAGTTCATTTGGAAGCCTATCCTTAGCGCTGTTAATGCTCGCGAGCAAAAGATCGCTGAGTCATTGGAGTTGGCTGAAAAGACAAAGGCTGAAATGAAAGCACTTCAGGCGGCGAATGAGAATCTTTTAAAAGAAGCACGTGCTGAGCGCGATGCGATCGTGAAAGATGCAAAGGAAACTGCAACCAAAATGGTAGAAGAAGCAAAGCAAGCTGCAAAAACAGAAGCAGATAAACTGATGGCATCAGCTCGTCAGGCGATCGAAACTGAAAAAGGAGCTGCTATTGCTGAATTGAAAACACAAGTGGCTGCATTCTCTTTGGAGATCGCTGAGAAAGTTGTTCGCGGAGAGCTTTCGTCTGATGACAAGCAAAAAGCATTGGCTGAGAAATTGGCTGGAGATATTAACCTGAACTAAGGATTAAGCATGAAAAGTACGAAAGCAGCTTCACGTTATGCCAAGGCGCTTCTGGAACTTGCCATCGAGAAAAATCTCGTTGATCAGGTTGCTGGAGATATGAAGTACCTGGCAGAGGTAAGTGCTGATAACAGAGACTTCGAGCTTCTTCTTACTTCTCCTGTGATCAAGGCAGACAAGAAGATCAGCATTTTCGAATCGTTGTTCGGTCAGTTTGAAGAGGTTACTACAATGTTCGTAAACCTGGTAACCAAGAAAGGAAGAGAATCTCTTCTTCCAGGAATCGCATGGTCTTTTGATATGCTTGTAAAAGAATACAAAGGGATCGTTTCGGTACAATTGGTTTCTGCAACGAAATTGAATGATGCAACACGTAAGCTGATCCTTGAAAAAGTAGGGGCATCAGTAGAAGGTGAATTGGAGATCAACGAAATAATTGATGAATCACTTATAGGTGGATTCATTGTAAGAATGGGCGACAAGCAGATCGACGCATCGATTGCAAGTCAGTTCAATAATTTAAAACAACGTTTAACAAAATAATCCACAGGTTGGATAAAAAAATCTACACGAGATGGCAGATGTAAAACCGGCAGAAGTTTCTGCAATTTTAAGAGAGCAGCTTTCAGGATTCCGTTCTGAAGCTGAACTTCAGGAAGTAGGTACCGTTCTTCAGATCGGAGATGGTATTGCTCGTATTTACGGGTTGAAAGGAGTACAGTATGGTGAATTGATCGAATTCGATGGTGGGTTGCAAGGAATTGCACTTAACCTTGAAGAAGATAACGTAGGTGCCGTACTATTGGGTCGTTCTTCAGCTGTAAAGGAAGGTGATACTGTTAAGAGACTAGGACGTATCGCTTCTGTTAAAGTTGGAGACGGAATGGTAGGAAGAGTTGTGGATACCCTGGGTAACCCAATTGATGGTAAAGGACCGATCGCTGGTGAGCTTTATGAAATGCCGATCGAGCGTAAGGCTCCGGGAGTTATCTTCCGACAGCCGGTAAATGAGCCACTTCAGACAGGTATCAAAGCGGTTGACGCGATGATTCCGATCGGAAGAGGACAGCGTGAGTTGATCATTGGTGACCGTCAGACTGGTAAAACAACAGTTGCGATCGATACGATCATCAACCAGCGTGAGTTCTACGACAGAGGTGAGCCTGTATTCTGTATCTATGTTGCAATCGGACAGAAAGGTTCAACTGTTGCAGGTATCGTGAAAAAATTAGAAGATGCTGGTGCGATGGCTTATACAGTGATCGTTGCCGCTAACGCATCTGACCCTGCTCCAATGCAGTTCTACGCACCAATGACAGGTGCTGCGATCGGTGAGTTCTTCCGTGATTCAGGACGTCCGGCATTGATCGTTTATGATGACCTTTCTAAGCAAGCGGTTGCTTACCGTGAGGTATCTTTGTTGCTTCGTCGTCCTCCGGGTCGTGAGGCATACCCTGGAGACGTATTCTATCTTCACTCAAGATTGTTGGAAAGAGCTGCGAAAGTGATCGCTGATGACAAGATCGCATCTCAAATGAATGACCTTCCTGAGTCTTTGAAAGGAATCGTTAAAGGTGGTGGTTCATTGACTGCCCTTCCAATTATCGAAACACAAGCGGGTGACGTTTCTGCGTATATTCCAACAAACGTGATCTCGATCACTGACGGTCAGATCTTCTTGGAATCAGATCTATTCAACTCAGGTATTCGTCCTGCGATCAACGTAGGTATCTCTGTATCTCGTGTTGGAGGTTCTGCTCAGATCAAGTCGATGAAGAAGGTAGCAGGTACCTTGAAGCTTGACCAGGCTCAGTACCGTGAATTGGAAGCGTTCGCGAAGTTCGGATCTGATCTTGATGCAGCTACGAAGTCAGTACTTGACAAAGGAGCTCGTAACGTGGAGATCTTGAAGCAGCGTGAAGGAGATCCTTATCCAGTAGAAAAGCAAATTGCGATCATCTACGTGGGAACAAAAGGATTGATCCAAAGAGTACCTGTAGCGAGAGTGAAGGAGTTTGAAAAGGAATTCCTGAATTATCTTGAAGCAAAGCATGCTGATGTTTTGGTTGCATTGAAGGCTGGTAAATATACAGACGAGATCACAGATACATTAAGCAAGGTTGCTAAGGAAATCGCAGAGAAATATTAATTCAATTTCAAATTACTAACAGGTTTAGTAATTAATAACTGGGAAACATGCCAAGTTTAAAGGAAATACGAAACAGGATCACTTCAGTAGGATCAACCATGCAGATCACTTCTGCGATGAAGATGGTTTCTGCTGCGAAGTTGAAGCGTGCACAGGATGCGATCACGCAATTGCGTCCGTATGCTGAAAAACTTCAGGAGATCCTTGGAAACCTTAGTGCAACATTGGACCTTTCTGAGAACGCATACTCTGATCAGCGTGAAGCAAAGAATATCCTGATCATCAGTGTTACTTCCAACAGAGGACTTTGTGGTGGTTTCAATAACAACATCATCAAGCGAGTAAATTACCTGGTGAATACGGAATACGCTGACAAGAATGTTCACGTACTTTGTCTAGGTAAGAAGATCAAGGATGTATATAAGCGTACTCCGCATTATTACATCAATGACTCGATCGCTCACGTGGAAGATATCTTTGCTGATCTTAGCTTCGATAACGTAGCTGTGATCGCAAACGATATGATGGAACGATTCACAGCGAAGGAATTCGATAAAGTAGTGATCGTATACAACAAGTTCTTGAATGCAGCATCTCAGGAAGTGATCACAGAGCAGTTTTTGCCGATCATTCCTGCTGCACAGGATGACAACAAAGCGGTTGGAGATTACATCTTCGAACCGTCAAAAACTGAGATCGTTGAAGACTTGATCCCTAAGTCGTTGAAGATCCAGTTGTTCAAAGCGATCCTTGATTCGAATGCATCTGAGCACGGAGCACGTATGACTGCGATGCACAAGGCGACGGATAACGCGAAGGAATTGCAGCGAAATTTAAAGTTAAGTTACAACAAAGCCCGTCAGGCAGCGATTACCAACGAGATCCTTGAGATCGTTGGAGGTGCCGAGGCGTTGAACGGTTAATAAAAGAAAACAAAGAGAGAAGGCTGCAGCAATGCGGCCTTTTTTTATGCTAAGATTTTTCTCTCTCAACCTCTAAGAAGCTTGAGCCGTTAATTCTTGTATATTCATTGCATCAATTACACACTATGAAAAGCTGGGCCTGGGTTTTATTATTGGTTTTAATTAATGCATGCCAGAAAGGAGATCTTCATGATCCTAATATTATCGGGAAATGGGAGTTAAGGAGTTTTGTTGCGATGAGTGATGAACTGAATATACGCTCCTATTTAGGTAATAATTATTACTACAATAATGAGTCTTCTGGATCACTAACGGTGGATATAGATGAAGATTTGAACATCGAATTTGATACTCCAAAAGGAAAAGAAAAATTTAGAACAGTTCAGGTTGATCAGGAAACCTATACAGTGTATTATCTTGAAGAAAGTAATTGGAACTGGATTTATAATCAAGTGCAAGGGTATCGATTTACTTTAAGATCAAATAAAGGTCAAAAATTCAAATTTGTCATGTGTTATGACCCAAGTACTCAAAAGCTCATTACCGTACCTTGGATGAAAAAAGGTGTTTTCAATAAATGGGACAAACCTTATTCTGGGAATAAGGGTATTTCGGTATTGGGAGAGCAACTTTCTTCATTGAAGTCTGGAAATGGTGGACCGCAATGGAATTATGCAAGTTATAATACAATTGAACAGGATTTAGGTGTTTTTGTAAAGATGTAACATGAAGTTTATTGTACTTATACTTTTTACATTAACCCTTTCTCTGACGTATGCACAAGAGAAGAAAGACAAATTGTTTTATGAAGCTGGAGCCTATGGATTCATTATGTTCCCTCAAGCATCTGATTGGAGTTTTAATGGAGCCGGTATATCTTTAGACGGAGGATATACATTTTTAAAACAGCATAAAATGAGTGTGTCAACACAGGGATTTTTTGTTAAAAAATGGAACTCTTTTCAATATTTAACAATTGGTTTGAAATACACTTATAAAATGGATAATCAAAGTCCTTATGTTTGTTTTTCTATACCAATGTTCAAAAATGAATATTCTTTAGCATCTTCTGGGTCCCCATATCTTACTGAATATTGGAAACATGATAGTTTATCCTGGCATGACGGTTATTATCGGAAAAACATGATCATCTGTGATTTGGGTTCCAGCGTTAGAATGAATTCATTTTTTTCAATCAATTATGGTATCAAGGGATTCATTTCTAAACTTTGGAATGGTCAAAGCAATTATGGTAGTGCATTTACTTTTGCATTACAGGCAGGTGTCTGTTATTCTCCAGACGGGTTGGAGTTAAAAAAATAATATCACATTATTTAATTTCATTCCTCCAGATACACCCGGTGAACGCGTTTCGAAATGCTGGTCATCACTTCGTACGGAATGGTATCCATCGCTTTCGCCAATTGATCGATAGTTTGGGTCTTCCCGATGATCTCCACACGGTCTCCTTCGCGGCAATCTACTCCAGTGATATTCACCATGATCATGTCCATGCAAACGCGTCCTACCGTAGGACACTTTTTACCGTTGATGATCACAAACCCTTTTCCATTGGACAACGATCTTCTGAAACCGTCTGCATATCCCACAGGAATGGTTGCAATGAGTGTTTCCTTGTCTGCAATGAACGTTCGGCTGTAACCTACACTTTCTCCTTTCCGGATCGATTTGATCTGTGAAATGGAGCTATACCAGCTCAAAACCGGCTTCAGGCGCTTGTGCAATTGTGGATGAGAGGTGATCCCATACATCCCGATACCAAGTCTGACCATATCAAAAGCCGCAGAAGGATAATTGATGATCCCTTCCGAATTTGATAGATGCTTGATCAATTTGTGTTGTAAACGTTCCTCCAGATAAGAAGCCGCATGGGCAAAATGACTGATCTGATGATCCGTGAAACGTTTATCACGGCGATTGTCTGAATCTGCCAGATGCGAATACACACCTTTCACCCAAACTTCAGGTTGCGCCTGGATCATTTCACAGATCCGTGGTATATCCTGCATTTCAAACCCAAGTCGGCGCATGCCTGTATCAAGTTTCAAATGGATCGGAAAAGCTGTTTTCTGGTGTAGGATCAATTCATGAATGAAGGCATCAAGCTGTCTGAACGAGTAGATCGCAGGCTCCAGCTGATAGTGAATACAATCCTCAAAGCCTTCCTCTTCAGTATTCATGACCACTATCGGACACTGAATTCCCTGTTTCCTCAATTCTACTCCTTCGTCGGCATATGCAACGCCTAGGTAATCGATCCCGTTGCGTTCCAGGAAGGCAGAGACTTTCTCAATTCCTGAACCGTATGACTGTGCCTTGACCATAGCCAGGATCTTTGTCGATGCAGGCAGCAAAGAACGATAGACATC
>SBFR01000239.1 GCA_006227105.1 Bacteroidota bacterium | reverse complement strand
ATTGTGGATCGGAACTGCCGGTGGAGGACTGGTAAAATGGCAAGACCCAGACGCGGGGATGACGAGCATTGATCACTTATTCAGCATCTATCCTAATCCGTTCGATGATTTTTTTCATATGACGGTATCTGATCCCAATGAAATAACTTTATCAGACCTCATTGGAAATTCGATCAATTTTGAATTGATCACAAATGACCAATCAGCAACGATTATTCCAGACCCAAATCTACCCTCAGGAGTCTATATCTTAAGCATTTCTCTTCCCGACGGAAGCAAAAAAGTTGCTCGAATCATCAAAGAGTAATAACATGATTTATATCATGTTTTGAATTGAAGTAAATCATTTCTCCCCCATTTCTCTTCCTATTTCTTTGCATAAAGGGATTATTATGGAGAAAAACATCGGAAGATCAGATAAAACGATCAGGATTCTATTGGCTCTAATTGGGGCAACAATTGTTATGGTGGTTGACCTGCCAATGATTTTAAATATCATCATTTTGGCGCTCGCCGCTATCTTTTTATTGACCTCCATGATTGGAGTTTGTCCTCTATACCTTCCTTTTCACTTTTCAACGAACAAAAAACAAACTTCTGAATTATGATACATGCAGAAACAAAGATCAGCGAAGAGAAGCTTCTAGAACACTTTGAAGCAAAGATTGAAGCTGAAGAAAAAATTGAACCTCGTGATTGGATGCCAGATGCTTATCGTCAGCATTTGATCCGTCAGATCTCGCAACATGCACATTCTGAAGTGATCGGTATGCAACCTGAAGGAAACTGGATTACCAGATCTCCGTCATTGAGAAGTAAAAAAATCCTACTCGCAAAGATCCAGGATGAAGGTGGTCACGGTTTGTATTTATATAGTGCAGCAGAAACGCTAGGTGTTAGTCGTGATCAATACATCCAGTGGTTACATGAAGGGAAAGCCAAATACTCTTCTGTCTTTAATTATCCAACTTTGAACTGGGCTGATATTGGTGCTATAGGTTGGCTAGTCGACGGAGCTGCTATTACAAACCAGGTATCTCTACAAAGAACCTCTTACGGCCCATACTCGAGAGCTATGGTAAGGATCTGTAAAGAAGAATCCTTTCACCAGCGACAAGGTTATGAGATCATGTGGAGAATGATGGAAGGGACAAAAGAACAGCGCCAAATGGCTCAGGATGCCATCAACAGATGGTGGTGGCCAGCACTGATGATGTTCGGACCTCATGACACTGATTCACCAAGAACAAGTCTTGCTATGAAATGGAAGATCAAAAGAGAGTCCAATGATAATTTAAGAGAAAAGTTTATCAATAAAACAATTCCGCAAGCAGAGCACATTGGTCTCGTTGTTCCAGACAACAAACTGGTAAGAAACGAAGACGGAACATTCAAACATGGTGATATTAACTGGGATGAGTTTTGGGCTGTGGTTAACGGTAACGGACCTTGTAATCAACAACGATTGGAACATCATATCAGAGCACATGAAGAAGGAGCATGGGTAAGAGAAACAGCTTTGGTAGCGAACCTGAAACACAAGAAATAATGGAAAAAAAATCACTTATAGAAAAACTGATCACTCAACAGAACAAAGCCATTACTGAGTTGGAGACTAAGATTGCCGACATCCATAGTAATGTTGACGTAGATGAAAGTGATACAATTGACCCGGAAGATCTTTCCAATCAAAGTGTTGCCACAGAGGAAGAACTTCTATTCAAACAACAACTCGCGAAAGCAAAAGCAGATCTTAAAACCCTGCTAGCTATCGATTTCAGCTCAAAAAGTCATGTAGAACCTGGTGCATATGTAAAAACTGAAAAATTCAACTTTTTAGTTGGGTGCGCCACAATTCCATTTGATTTTGAAGGAAATCATATCGTCGGAATATCCACCGAATCTCCTATTTATAAGGAAATGAAAGGATTAAAAAATGGAGACGCTTTTAGCGTGTCTGGCAATGAGTATTTAATTAAGGAAATCAACTAACTATGGAAACAAAAGATAATCAGGGACAGCTTTGGGAAGTATTCATTCAAACGAAAGCTGGTCAACCGTTCAAGCATGCAGGAAGCGTACATGCCTATGATAAGGAAATGGCAATTGAAAACGCTCGTGACGTATACACAAGAAGAGGCGAAGGAACAGGTTTATGGGTGGTACCCAGCTCAGAGATCGTTGCAATTACGATCAATGAGGCAGAATACTTTTTTGAATCCGCCGATGTAAAGATCTATCGTCATCCAACTTTCTATAATGTACCTGAAGGGGTAACAAACATGTAATTATGGAAGCAAAAAAGGAATATTTATTACAGATTGCAGACAATGCCTTGATCTTAAGTCACAGATTGAGTGAATATTGCAGTCGAGCTCCTTTTCTGGAAGAAGATCTAGCCAACACGAACGTTGCACTTGATTTGATCGGAATTGCTGAATCTGCCTTAGGAGAGGCTGCTAACCTCGAAGGAAAAGGTCGATCAGGAGATGATCTGGCGTACCGAAGACCTGAAAATGAGTTCAAGAATGTATTACTTGTAGAACAACCGAATACAGATTTTGCGTATATCATGGTGCGTCAATTTTTTACAGATGCTTTCCATGTCGCTTTTTTCACGGAGCTTACGAAGAGCAAAGACGAATTCCTATCTGCGCTTGCCTACAAGTCTATCAAGGAAGTTACCTATCACCTTAAAAGAAGTTCAGAGTGGATGATCCGTCTTGGTGATGGAACTGAACTCGCAAACCATAAAACTCAGGATGCTATTGACCACTTGTGGAAATATTCCCATGAGTTTTTTAATGCCACGGAAGCAGATCAGGAAATGATCAAGCTAGGTTTTGGACCGGACTTGAAGTCACTTGAATCAGCATGGAAATTAAAAGTTAATGAGATCTTTTTCATGGCGAAACTTAAAATTCCTGAGAACAATTATCAGCTTGCCGGAGGGAAAAATGGCGTTCACTCGGAATACCTTGGTCATATGCTTACTGAAATGCAGTATCTGCCAAGTAAGTATCCGGATGCGGTTTGGTAATTTAAAAAAAACACTAAAAAAAAAAGCGGGGGTCATCTGGCCCCCGCTATTCTTTCCAATTTATTTGCATCGACAATCTCAAGCTTTCTGGTGTGAATTTCGATCACTCCTTCTTCCTTAAAATCTTTCAATAATCGAATTAATGTTTCAGTTGCTGTCCCAACAAAATTTGCAAGATCTTCTCTCGTAAGATTTATCTGTTCAGGTTTGTATACATCATGTAAGATCAACAGAGCGAAAGCCAAACGCTCTCTAACCGATTTCTGAGCCATATTTGTAATAAACACTGCTCTCTCACCCAGCTCCTTTGAAAGCTCCTTCATGATCCCATTTCTCAGCACTGCATTGGATTCGATCATGTTTAGAAAATCTTCCTTACCAATATAACAGATGTTACACTCTTCAAGTGTAGATGCAGAAACCTTATAAGGTTCACCACTAAACATTGCTCTAAAGCCAATTATTTCTCCCTCTTTAGCAATGTGAATGATCTGCTCCTTTCCTTCATCGCCTCTTGTAAAGACTTTTACTTTCCCCCCATTCAGACAGAACACACCTCTCGGAAAACTTCCTTCAATGAAAAGAGGTTGATTCTTTTTGTAATAATTGCAGCTCTTGCTTTCATCAAGCTCATCCAACTCGTGATCACAGTAGTTGCCGAACAACGAGTCTTTCCTTGCAGAACAAGACGCACAAGAAACGTGCTTATGTGATTTTTCCAACATACAATCTAAGGTTTCCGATATAAAGTTACAATTTATTGACATTTTATGGAAAGATGACATACATCATTTTTTTAGGGATGTTCGGTTTATAGTTTTGTCTTAGTCAGAAAACATGAATTCAGCACTTATCAGAAAATATGATGTCCCTGGTCCCAGGTACACTTCATACCCGACCGTTCCGTTCTGGAAGAACGATCCAATGCCTTTGGATAAATGGATGGAAAGTCTCCATACGAACTACAACAAATTCAACTCCAGTGATGTTAGCGTTTACGTACATTTACCTTTCTGTGAAAGCCTGTGCACCTTTTGCGGTTGTCATAAACGTATCACAAAAAACCACCAGGTTGAATCGCCGTACATAGATGCTGTCATCAAAGAGTGGAATCTTTACAAGGAAAATCTCGATTTTGATCCTAGAATTCGTGAATTGCATTTTGGAGGAGGAACACCAACCTTTTTTGCCCCGGACGAGCTCATTCGACTTTTAGAAAACCTGTTCAACACATTGTCAGTTGATCCGGAAGAATGTGAATTGAGTTTCGAAGCTCATCCGAATAACACAACGGAAGATCATCTCAAGAAGTTATATGATTTTGGCTTCAGAAGATTGAGTCTTGGCGTACAGGATTACAATCCGGAAGTGCAAAAAGCCATTCACCGTATTCAACCTTTCGAAACAGTAGAAAAGGTTCACAATATGGCAAGACAAATGGGTTATTCCTCAATAAGTCACGACCTTGTCTTTGGACTTCCAAAACAAAGTCTGGATAATATCATTGAAACTGTCTCAAAAACTTTACTGCTGAAACCCGATCGAATATCACTCTATAGTTATGCCCATGTTCCTTGGATAAAAGGGAACGGCCAACGTGGATTCGATGAAAATGACCTTCCAAAAAGTGAGGTAAAAAGAGAGCTTTATGAGACGGCAAAAAAAATGCTTGAATCAGCAGGATACCTGGAGATCGGAATGGATCATTTCGCACTTCCTGAAGACAGTCTCTCGATCGCTTTTGATCAAAAGAATCTTCATCGCAACTTCATGGGATATACCACAATGAACACGTCCATGATGATCGGGCTTGGTATGTCGGCTATTTCGGACAGCTGGTTTGCTTTCGCACAAAATGACAAAAGTGTTGAAGGATATATAGAAAAAGTAAACAAAGGTGAGTTCCCAGTGTATAGAGGACACTTACTTACTGATCAGGAATTGGAAACCCGTAAATACATTCTCGATCTGATGTGCCATTTTGAAACAACCCTAGAATCAGATTCTTCTTATCGAAATGAACATTTTCAGATTGCAGAAAGACTAAAAGAAATGGTAACCGACGGATTAGTGATCATCGAAAACGATCACGTTAAGGTTACTGAAAAAGGGGTGCCTTTTGTCCGAAATTGCTGTATGGCTTTCGATCAGCATTTGCAAAAGGTGAATTCCACTGAAAAGATGTTCTCTCGAACCATATGAGCGAAAAGTGCTTTCATTGCGGGGATCAGGTCATTGGAAAACCAGTGATGCAGGATGAACACGAGTTCTGCTGTCAAGGTTGTGCTTCGGTCTACTCGCTTCTAAAGAAAAGTGATCTTGGCAATTTCTATCAGTACCAGGAAAATGCAGGCGTTCGACCATCCACATCGAACAAGGATAAATACAACTTTCTTGATGTAGAAAGCATCCGAGCTCAACAGATCCAGTTTGAAGACGAAAAATCCGCAAGGATCACCTTATATCTGCCTTCGATACATTGTTCTTCTTGTATTTATTTGTTGGAAAACAGCCCAAAGATCATGAAGGGCATTATATCATGTGAAGTCGCCTTCGCAAAACGTGAAGCGACGATCGTTTATGACCCACGGGAACTGAAGCTTTCAGAAGTTGCTTTCTTTTTAGATTCAATAGGGTACGCTCCCAACTTTGGAAATAAGAATGAAACTCAAAAATCGATCGACAAACAGTTTATGTACAAGCTCGGGATTGCCGGTTTTGCATTTGGAAGCATTATGCTCTGGACCTTTCCTGAATATCTGGGAATTGAAAAAGATAATCCTGATTTCAGAAATTTCACGTCCTACCTTTCACTTGCTGTTTCTATTCCTGTCCTTCTTTATTCAGC
>SBFR01000079.1 GCA_006227105.1 Bacteroidota bacterium | reverse complement strand
TAGGTGTAAATACCATCACCCCCAGAGACTGAAGTCACTGACGCACTTCCATTCGTTGTATTTGGACATGAAGCTGGGGTATTTGATATTGTACCTGCTAATGGTCCATACAATTGAACATACTGTGCTGACGTTGCAGGACATTGCCCTGGAATAGTTGCGGTAATTGCGTAAGTGCCAGGTGTGGTATAGGTCTGTGCTGGTGGGGTTGTTCCGGTGTAAGTATTCCCATTTCCAAAATCCCAAGTCGGTACTCCAACAGAAGTGTTGTTAATAGTGACATTCACCGACGCTCCACAAGTAATTGAATTCGGACTTATAGTAAAACTAGTTGCAGGGGTGATTTGTGCCGTTCCCGAATAGGTAAAATTGAATCCACAATTATTCGCAGCTGTATAATTGTCAATTTGTAATACATATACCTGCCCAGCAGTAACGTTTATTGGGTCACAGTTTTCTCCAGTACAGGCAGGTCCAGCAATCGCACCGGTCATTCCAAAAGTTCCTGAATTATGTCCAGAAAAATTATAATTACATCTTGCAATTGTTCCAGGGCATCCGGAAGTAACATTCCACAATGCCCAATCGAATTCAGCAGCACAAAGTTGTGAGGCAGTCCATTCGAATGTACCGTTAGTTAAAATTGTAAATTGAAGAAACACGTCTTGTTGAGGTGCGCTCAAAAAACAAGACGGAGTTTGTCCTGACGCAGTAAAAGGCGTCATGGTATTAAAGGTTAGTGGAGTAGTATTGCAAATTGGTATTGCTCCTGCACAAGCATTTCCTCCACCCGAAGGAGCTGTATAGGAATTGATACAAAGTTGGAAATTCCCTTGCACCCCCTGGTTACTGGCAATTCCTATCCATACTTGCTGGCCAGGTGCAATTCCCCAAGATTGATTCAAAGTAGCACCTCCTGTTACTGTATTACAAGTTTCAAATGTCCCATTCCCACAGCCGTCTACATCAATAATGATTTCAGCGTTGGTCAAACCTAAAGATGTAATTGTAAAGTCATTCTGTGCTCCAGTAGCCACATACGTATACCAAACTTCATTAATGCTTGAACTATTACAAGCTCCATATAAGATATTGTCAGAAGTTGCACCAACAGTTGTTCCATTGACACACGCCGTACCTCCGGATAAAGTGACTACAGTCGCAGTTGCACAGTTATCACTTTGCGAGAACAAGAAATTAGCGACTGTCAGAGACAGTAAGAGTGTAATTAATCTTTTCATCTTAATACAGATTAATTTTTATAAAGAATTTGTGGAATCGTTTCCAAACCTTGATCAATCTTTTTTTGTGAAAAAATAATCAGTCTTACGTTTGGATATAATTGAATATAATTATCCTCTGTCGCCTTGCGGTTTTGAGACAGATAATCGCAAAAATCAGATTGAACCTGAATTTGACTGCGCGAATTATAAATTTCGAGTTGATAACTATACTTCTGCTCTTCGCAAAACCAGCGATCTTCCGAGGAAATAAATGAAGTAGTAAAAAGATAAATGATTACTGCAAATAGAGGTAGAACTCTTTTCATATTCAGTGAGTTAGGTAACATCAAATTTACAACGAATGCTGAATTGACAATCGACTATGTTAATTTTCTAACATAGCAGGTGTTTTATTGACTAAAACCTAAAAACTGATGAATATTTAATAGAAGGGAGAAATAAAAACGAAGACAATTACCCCACTTATGGCCACATAAAGCCAAATTGGATAACTATAATTCACCCATTTTTTGTGTCTTTCAAAATCTCCTTTCCAGGCATAGAAATAGGAGAAAAGAACCAAAGGAATCACCATTACACTTAATAGTATGTGGCTGATCAAAAGCAAGTAATAGATCATGGCCGAGTTCTCAACAGATTTTGCTTCTGAGAAATCAAGTTTGCCATCTCCATTGAGATCACCATAAATGGTAGGATCAGATGTCATATGGTAGGCAACATAACCTAAAAGGAACAACACTGAAAGCAGAATGGCCGTGGTCATCAACTTTCTATGAATTTCTCTTTTCCCTTTTTTAATGGCAATAAGCGCGGAGATCAATGTAATGGCTGTCAATGCATTTATTGTGGCATAGACAGGTGGTAAAAAAGAGAGGTCGACACCTTCGATCTTAATTCCAAATAATGCCGCTACAGCCAACGGAATTGCTATGGAAAGAATATTGATCGTCCACTTTATCTTTTTCTCGTTATTTGATGCCATACTCAATCTCTAACAATTTTCTAATATCCTTGTTCATTTGATCTACCTGTTTAGGGTCTTGAATGTTATACACTCCTCGAACATAACCCTTCTTATCAACGAGGGTAAATGCTTCAGAATGTGCATAGCCATCTTCAGCCAGATCATCTTGTCCTGCGAATATTCGGAATTCTTCAATCCCTATACGGTGCGTTTCTTGTTCATCTCCAGTGAGAAATACCCAGTTCTTCGCATTTATTCCATGATGCGCTTTGTACTTCTTCAATTGTGATGGCCCATCATAATTCGGATTGATCGAAAATGAAATGAATTGGAGATGTTCAGAAATATCTTCAGTCATTGAATTCAGTCGCTTCATTTGCGACGTCATTCGTGGACATATGGTAGAACAAGTTGTAAAGAAAAAATCTGCGATCCAGATCTTTCCCTTTAAATCCTTCGAGGTGACTCTTATTGAATCTTCATTATAAAACGAGAAATATGAGATGGTTGGATAAACTGTATCCACTACTTCCTTGCCATCGACAAGTTTGTATTCAAGATCATAGTTACCAATATAAGGAAGTGCTTTTGTCTTTTCATCAGTCCCACAAGAAAGTAGAACAATGCCTGTTAAGATCAATAAGAAGTATTTCATTTTTCAGCTTGCTTTCTTTTCTCGTAAGCCACTTTGTCGTATTGTTTCAGAAGGAGCGCGATATGCCCGTAGGTTTCTCTAACATATGCTTCGATCTTCCCTGATCTCACCATTCTTAAGTGATTCTCTTTATCTAAAAGTAGCATTCGTTCAGTGAATGACTCACCTCCAATTAACAGTTCACCTTTTTCAAGTAGGTCCGCTCCATTCTTATACTTATGCGCAAACATTGGCTTTGCATCACCTCGAACTACCATCCAGATTTCAGGATCATAATCCTCAACCTTATCCTTTAGATAATCTGCCACGGATGAAATACTATCCACGGAATTCCCTTCCCAATCGGTAACGACAGAAATAATTCGAATTTTACCTTTTTCCTTTTTGTTTTTCCTCAGTTTCTGATAGATCATTTGATCAAGATGCCATAATGAAACTGAACAACTGTCTGGACAAGAAGCCTGAACCATATTCAATAGGACTACTTTATCCTTAAGGTCTTCACTGGTGACTTTTCTACCTTCGGAAGTAATAAATGAATATTCGGGAGCCGCACCATAATCATCCAATTGTTTGAACTTATGCTCGCACCCTCGGGTAGAAATAAAGATCAATAAAAAAGCCGGTCCGAATAAAAGTAAAAATGCAAATATTACCTTTAACCGTCCGGCATTAGTACGTTTTACCATTGGATTATCCTCCGTATGTCATCCAGGTATTTCCAATTTTCAATGCTTCCATCAAGCAGATAAAGATCAGATATACCATAAACAAAATGTATGGTACAAGAATTACATATTTCAAACTCTTTCTCTCATCTCCAAGGTGCATAAACACTAGAACGATATACGCAGCCTTTAATAAAGTCAAAATGATGAATGACCATTTTACAAAAGGCCAAGCACCCGATCCTTGCTTAATATATACTCCAAGCATTACTTCAAGAATCGTAATAGCAGTAAGAATAGCTGTTACTTTCCAGATCGTAGCTCGAACCTTTTTCCCATGCTCTTCGTCGTGATGAGCATCTAATGAATATTCAATAATATCGTCTCTTTCCATGATCGATAATTTTTTCTGATGATTAAACTAAGTAGAAGAAGGTAAATACGAATACCCAAACTAGATCGACAAAGTGCCAGTATAATCCTGTCTTCTCAACCATTTCGTAATGTCCTCTCTTGTGGTAAATTCCCATTACTACACCAATCATGATGATAATGTTGATCACTACTCCTGAGAATACGTGGAATCCGTGGAATCCTGTAATGAAGAAGAAGAACTGACCATATTGCTGTGGACCATATTCGTTCTGCTCAAGATTCGCTCCATAGATGACCTTATTTGCAGTACCGCCATAAATAGCATCATAGTACATCTTTTCAGCATCTTTCCCTTCAATTCTATCCCCAACACTATATTTCTTACCGTCTTTCTTAACGATCAATTCCATGTGCTCATCAGCCTTCTTGTGGATCATTGCTTTCGTTCCATCATGAAGCGTAATAACACCACCATTAATGTGTCCACCTGCTGCAGCATGCTGGAATTCGTGCATAAGATCTTCTGTGATTTTTTCTCCTTTTTTGTGATGATGACCCGCTTCAATTACTTCAAAGTTCTCGATCTCACCAAAATGACCTTTCACGATAGCTTGAGAACCATCAGCAAGTTCAACTTTACCAAACTCAGAACCGTGAATGAAGTGATACCATTCCCAAGCCTGAGAACCTACAAAGAAGAACCCTCCGATAATTGTAGCGATCATCCATTTGATCACTCCACGCTTATCCATACGATGTCCAGCTTCAACAGCAAGTACCATTGTCACTGAAGAAACGATCAGAATGAACGTCATAAGTGCAACATACATCAAAGGATATCCATGTCCTAAGAAAGGAAGTGAATTAAATGTTTCTTCACCGATTGGCCAAGCGTCCTGCGCGTCATGACGCGTAAAACCATAAGCCACCAACAACCCTCCAAAAGTAAGGGCGTCAGATACCAAGAAGAACCACATCATTAGCTTTCCGTAGCTCGTGCTGAAAGGAGAGACCTTACCTCCCCACAGAGTAGCAGCATCGATTTCTTTAGTAGCGTGTCCTGCCATTATGCAAATTTTTTATGCAAGTTTAATGAATAAAAAGTAAAAAAAGCAACAAATAAACCCACAATAGTCCTAAAAAGTGCCAGAAGATTGCTCCAAGGCGCAGACTAAGATTCTCTTCTTGTGTGTATTTACCTGTAAATGAATGAATTGTGATTTTAGCCATGTAGATCATGGTTACAAGAATATGCATTAAATGAAGGAATGTTATGATATAAAGATACGAAGTGGCACTATCTGCCGTATCCATAGCTTTGATCTGCAAATACTTCGATAAACGTTTGCCTTCGAGCCTCAATTCTCTGTTTACATATTCAAGTTCCTTGCCCTTGTAATACAAAGTGAAGTCCTTTCCATATTCACCCTTCACAAAAAAATCACCCCTCTTATCTCTGATGTTTACAGAGAGTTGACTCAACCTTAAAAGATCTGTATACTGGAAAGCTTTTCCATCGGGAGTCGTCAATTTCCCATCGATCAATCCAACGGGCTGTTGTTTGTAATATAGTTTATACTTCGTTCCATAGGAAGAAATCTTAGGGTTAACACCCGGCTTCACTACTTCAAATTGTTTCATGAAGTTTTGAAGTTCTTTCATTTCTCCATCTGAAAGTTCCTTTCCACCGATCATGAACTTATTTCCATCTACTTCAAGGAAATCATCGTTCACCTTAATGTCGTAGTAATCGCCATAACGACCATCTGTAACAATGATATGGTTGTTGACTGCATGGGCGCCAAATTCAACCAGCTGACCATATCCTTTGAATTGAAAATAGATGAACCCAATTCCAGAAAGGAAGGTGATCATCATGAAGATCTTTAGTCCTTTCAAACTACCTTTCTTGATCTGCTTGATCCCGACTTCAAAGGCAATACTACTGATGAAAATGATCGCCGTGCTGATCCAAAATGCCATTGGCATAGGATACTTCAGCCAGAAAGAATCTCCCATTGAAACAATGTATGCTGACGTAAATCCAGCGAACATCATCACAATGCTGAATATCCCTACGTAGAGGAGATTCTTCTTCATCTTCTCTCTTACTTCCGGGCTTAATTCTTCACTAAAATCTTTTCTCATAATTTTTATTTTGGAATGATACCTTCTACTTTATCAAACACATATACGAATTGAATGATCGGCAAATAAATGAAAGAGGCAAACATAAGGGTCTTCGCATCCTTTAGCTCTAGCGAGTGATACAATTTAAAAGAGAGATAGAAAAATCCTGTTCCGCAAATGGTCGCAAGAACAAGAGTAACATCTCCTGTCCAACCAAGAAGCCAAGGCAACAAGCTGAAAGGAATCATGGCCAAGGAATACACCATGATCTGAAAAGCCGATTCCTTCGATTTTCCGGATTTGGAAGGCAGTAATGAAAAACCTCCGGCTTTATAGTCATCGTATACCACCCACGCGATCGCCCAAAAATGAGGGAATTGCCACATAAACTGAACAAAGAACAATACTCCGGGAAGCAAACCAAAATCATTGGTTGCAGCTATCGCCCCAAGCATGGGAGGAATTGCTCCTGGGAAAGCCCCAACAAATACTGCCCAAGGTGTAACTCGCTTCAATGGGGTATAAAGAAAAACGTACGATGCAAAAGCGGAAAAGCCCAAGACAACTGAATAGAAATTTAAAAAAGACAATAGGATCAATCCGGTGATCAAACAAAAAGCGACAATGATCAACCCTTCCGTCACCGACATAACACCTTGTGGTATCGGTCTTCCTGAAGTCCTTTTCATCAGTTTATCTAGTTCTCTCTCCCAGATCTGATTTGATCCATTTGACGCCGCAGTAACAAGAAGGCCTCCGGCCATGAGATACACAATTTCCAAAGGATCGTTACCGTCTGCAAATAAATATCCCGACAAAGCTGAAAGAATTACCAGAAACGAAAGTCTGAACTTGGTAAACGATATATAAGCTTTTATCTTATTCATTGCGACATTTGGCTATCTACGTTGAAGTAGATTTGAAGCGCAACAAAAGTAACTAATATTCCTTGTTTGGATGATACATCAACCCCCATATTCTTAGTTCAGGTACTTTTCCTACATTTGTTTACTCATGATCGAAAAATTATCCATACTGATACCTGCTTACAACGAAGCAAGAACGATCGAACTTTTACTCGACAGAGTTCGAAACGTAGAACTGAGCAATAATATCAAGAAGGAGATCATTGTAGTAAATGATTGCTCCAAAGACAATACCGTTGAGGTCGTAGAGAATTACATCTCAAAATATCCCGACCTAGACATGAGACTTTTCTCACAACCCGTTAACATGGGTAAGGGCGCTGCGATCAATAGAGCTATTAAAGAATGTTCGGGTGACTATCTCATCATTCAGGATGCTGATCTGGAATACGACCCAGAGGAGTATAATCTATTGCTCATACCCGTATTCAAAGCCGAGGCAGACGTTGTTTATGGATCAAGATTTGTCGGACATCATCCTCATCGAATATTATTTTTCTGGCATTCGATAGGCAACAAATTCCTGACACGTTTATCGAACATGATGACGAATTTGAATCTGACTGACATGGAAACATGTTATAAGTTGATCAGAACATCCTATGCCAAGCAGATCAATATTAAAGAAAACAGATTTGGAATCGAGCCGGAGATCACAGCAAAACTGGCAAGATTCAAAGGAATCCGCATCTATGAAGTAGGAATCTCCTACTATGGTCGCACTTATGAGGAAGGTAAAAAGATCGGTTGGAGAGACGGCTTTAGAGCCATTTTCTGCATCTTCAAGTATAAATTTGTAAAATAAAAAAGGCTGCGATTGCAGCCTTTTCTCCTATTTCATAGTTCCGATTCTTATAGGATCAACATTGCATCACCGTACGAATAAAACTTATATTTCTTCTCGATCGCCTGCTTATAAGCTTCCATCATTAGTTCATGACCTGCAAATGCAGAGATCATCATTAACAGCGTCGAAAGTGGCGTATGAAAATTCGTGATCATACAATCCGCAATACTAAAATCATATGGAGGGAAAATGAACTTATTTGTCCAACCATCAAATGGCTTCAGCATTCCATCAGTTGATACAGATGATTCAATGGATCTCATGGAAGTCGTACCCACAGCACAAACCTTGTGCTTCTTCATTTTTGCTTCGTTCACGATCTTCACCGCTTTTTCAGTGATGATCACCTGCTCTGAATCCATCTTATGCTTTGTAAGGTCTTCAACCTCAACTGGACGGAAAGTTCCAAGTCCGACATGAAGCGTGATCTCAGCGAAATTCACTCCTTTCAATTCAAGTCTTTTCATCAGCTCTCTTGAGAAGTGTAGCCCAGCAGTAGGAGCAGCAACTGCACCTTCAACCTTTGCAAAGATTGTCTGGTATCTTTCTTCGTCTTGCGCCTCAACTTCTCTTTTGATGTATTTAGGTAGAGGTGTTTCACCCAGTTCAGTGATCTTCGCCTTGAATTCTTCATATGGCCCATCAAATAGGAAACGAAGTGTTCTTCCTCTTGAAGTCGTGTTATCGATGACCTCAGCTACTAATGAATCATCTTCACCGAAGTATAGTTTGTTTCCAATTCTGATCTTACGAGCAGGATCAACCAAAACATCCCAAAGTAAACTCTCACGATTCAATTCACGAAGAAGGAAGACTTCGATCTTTGCCCCTGTCTTCTCCTTGTTTCCATACATTCTGGCAGGGAAAACTCGAGTGTTGTTCATGATCATTACATCACCTTCAGAAAAATAATCAGTCAGATCTTTAAACAGTCTGTGTTCGATTTTACCTGAATCACGGTGAAGTACCATTAGCTTGGCTTCGTCTCTGTTTTCTGATGGGTATTCTGCAATGAGTTCTTCCGGAAGGTCGAAACTGAACTCTGATAGTTTCATTTTACTCATAAGAGATGTTTGATAAACTTGTTAAAAAAGAGCGCAAAGATACAAAATGAAAGAGGCCTTGTCAAGTGTTCTGATTCCTAAAGCTCTTCGATGGTCTTTAAAAAATTGTCTACGCTTACTGATTCTTCGATTCTTTGCTCTCCTGATGCGGTTCTCCGCAATGCGGTCAGTGTTCCACCAGAACCTAACATTTTACCAAAATCGTGAGCAATCGAACGGATGTAGGTCCCTTTTGAGCATGAAATCTCAAAATCTATTTCTGGAAACCTTTCACTATTGATCGAAAAAGAGTCTATGAAGACTTTGTTTGTTTTCATGACCACTTCCTTACCCTCTCTTGCATAATCATAGGCCCTTTTACCGTCGATTTGTTTCGCAGAGAATACAGGAGGAACTTGATCGATCTCACCGATAAAAGTTTGGCGCACTTTTTCCAGAAGAGCATCGTCAATATGATCAATGGGAAATTCTTTGTCGAATTCAGTTTCCAGATCGTAGCTCGGCGTGGTTTTCCCAAGAAGAATAGTTCCGGTATATGTCTTCTTGCCTGCCATTAACGATTCGATCTTTTTGGTGTGTTTACCAATGCAAATGACTAAAAGACCTGTAGCCAATGGATCAAGGGTTCCTGCATGACCGACCTTAATATTCTTTAGGTTGAATTTCTTCTTCAGCTTCCACCGGATCTTATTGACTGCATCAAATGAAGTCCAGCCCAATGGTTTATCAATTAGGATCGTTTGTCCTTCAAGAAAATCCTCTTTTGTCATCCGACCATGGTAAGATTAACCTTCGCCAACAAAAGGATCAGAAGGATAAGACCAAGTGCGATACGATAGTATCCGAAGAATTTGAACCCATGTTTGTTCAGGAAGGAGATAAAACTTTTTATTGCTGCATAGGCCACTACAAAAGCAACCAAATTACCCACCAATAAAAGCCAGAACTCATTGTTTGTCGATTCCATCAACAATTCCTTTTCATCCCAGATGCTTTTAACGGTTGCCGCAAACATCGTTGGGACAGCCAGAAAAAATGAAAATTCGGCAGCTGCCTTTCTGGTCAGTTTTTGAGATAAACCTCCAATGATCGTAGCGGCAGATCTACTTACCCCTGGAATCATGGCTATACTCTGAATGGCTCCAATAATGAAACCCGTTTTATAGCTAACCTCTACCTCTCCTTCTTCTTCATTTTTTGCAAACCATTTGTCTACGAATAGGAGAACAATCCCTCCCAATAGCAGTGAAGTCGCAACTACCCAAATATTTTCGAGCAGCTCATCAACCTTACTTTTTAATAGCAAACCAATGATTCCAGTAGGAATGAAAGCCACAAAAAGTTTCTCATAGAAATTAATGCTTTGAAAAAACTTCTTGAAGTAAACCACCACCACTGAAAGTATGGCTCCGAACTGAATGGCTACCGTGAATAATTTGGTAAAATCATCCGAAGCGATATTCATGAAGGTTGAGGCAATGATCATGTGACCAGTGCTTGAAACAGGTAAAAACTCCGTCAGACCTTCAATAATGGCCAGGATAATTGCTTCAAGAAAACCCATTGAATTTACTTAGGTTGTTTTTTCTTCATGATCGCATACAGAATAACCACGTATCCAGCAACGATGAGCATTGGAGAAATTGTAATTCGAACAGTACTGAATAACTCGTCTTCCTTAAAGACATTCGGATCGTCCGAAGAACCCCCAATCATAAGAATGAACCCAAGGATGTTGATCGCTAGCCCGATCAATAACCATTTATAATTTTCCGGTTGGAATCCGAATTGAGATCTGTTTTGCTCCATGCAGCCAAATTTAATACAAATCATCCAACTTCATTCGCAAATATTTGTTAAGTGCGAACCAAGTGGAGATCACAGTGATGATCACTCCGATCACCATGATACTACCAACCAGAATCAGGAAGGTATCCAGTGAATAAGTGATCTCAAAATTTTCCAGGGTATTGTTCAAGGCAAAAAAGAGCGTCATCAACAGTGAGATCCCGATCATGGCTGATACGATCCCTTGAAGAACTGACTGCAAAATGAATGGTTTTCGAATATAACCTGAAGTTGCTCCTACAAGTTGCATCGTTTTGATCGTGAATCTTTTTGAATAAAGCGCCAGACGTATCGTGTTATTGATCATGGCAACGGCCACAATAATGAGTAACAGCGCAACCGCCAGAAAAAGGAAGACAAATTGCTTGAATCCTAAATTAACCGTCTCTACAGAATTCTGATCATAATTGACTTCTTCAATTTCGTTTGGATAAGCTTCCAGGATCTTTTTCTTTATGCTCTCCATGCCCTCTTTGGTAGCAAATTCTGCTTTCGGCTTAAAGCCTACCGTAGGAGGAAGTGGATTTTCTCCTTCAAAAATGGAGAGTATTTCTGCTGAACTTTCATCCGACCCGCTAAACTCTTCTACAGCTCTTTCAGGTGAGACGAAGAATACATCGGAAAATTCATTCCAGGTTTTTAATTGCTGCTCGATCTGTTTGATATCTGTTTCATTAAACTCGGGTTTAAAGAACAGATCCCCTTGTAAACTTTCTTTGGCTTTCTTCTGAACGCTTTCCAATCCAAGTCCCCCACCAATCACAAGTCCGATCATGAATAAAACAAGTGATATTCCTATCACTGTGGAAATATAGCTGGTCCTAACCCCTTTCTTGTTATACTTTTCAGCCTTACTCATGACTTCAAAATTATAGCTTTCTGATAAAACAGATCAATCACTTCTTCATAGTTACCAACGAACAAATGTTCATCAATCGACTGATATAGTTACCATGGTATTTTTCTTAATAAAAGTTAAAAAGATTATGCATGCGTAATTTTATTGTTTTTTTGTCGTTAGTAGATTAGTAGCAATTACAAGGTGATCTGAAAAACATTTTGGCACACAATTTGAAATCATGATCACTGAAGTAAAAGTTAGTTTTCATAAGTAGTAGTAGTTTAGGTTTTGAAAGGTGAGAATGCTAGTTCTCACCTTTCTTTTTGTACCTACTATTAATCTGCATTTTTTGATTTTTTTAGATTACTTTTGCACTCCTAATCCTTACAGGATAGGGTATTTAGAACTATTTTATGAAGAACATCCGAAATTTCTGTATCATCGCTCATATTGATCACGGGAAAAGTACTCTCGCTGACCGCTTGCTTCAAATGACTGGAACTATTTCAGACAGAGAAATGCAAGCTCAGGCTCTTGACGATATGGATCTTGAAAGAGAACGTGGTATTACCATAAAGAGCCATGCGATCCAGATGAACTACAAATTCGAAGGACAGGATTATGTTCTTAATCTAATCGATACTCCTGGACACGTAGATTTTTCATACGAAGTTTCGCGTTCAATTGCAGCCTGTGAAGGCGCACTTCTTATTGTTGATGCTTCTCAGGGTATTGAAGCACAAACGATCTCCAATCTTTACCTTGCATTGGAACATGATCTTGAGATCATTCCAATTTTGAATAAGATGGACCTTCCTGGAGCGATGCCTGAAGAGGTATCCGATCAGATTGTTGATCTCATCGGTTGTTCGCTGGATGATATCATTCCTGCCTCAGGTAAAACGGGGTTAGGCGTTGAAAAGATCCTTGAAGCGGTTATTCACAGAATCCCTGCGCCAAAAGGTGATGAGAACGCTCCTTTACAAGCGATGATCTTCGATTCAGTATTTAATTCTTTTAGAGGAATTATCGCATACTATCGAGTGAAAAATGGAGTAATCCGAAAGGGTGATAAAGTAAAGTTCTTTAACACAGGAAGAGAATATAACGCCGATGAGATCGGTATTTTGAAAATGGATCTCAGTCCAAAGCAAGAAGTTAGAGCCGGTGATGTAGGTTATATTATTTCGGGAATCAAACAGGCGAATGAGGTGAAAGTAGGAGATACGATCACTTCTTCTGCCAATCCTTGTAAGGAGGCCATCAAAGGATTCGAGGATGTAAAGCCAATGGTCTTTGCAGGTATTTATCCGGTTGAAACGGATGAATATGAAGAACTCAGATATTCAATGGAGAAACTTCAATTGAATGATTCATCACTTGTATTTGAACCAGAATCTTCCGCTGCCTTAGGTTTTGGGTTCCGCTGTGGTTTCCTGGGAATGCTTCACATGGAGATCATTCAGGAACGTCTGGAAAGAGAATTTAAAATGACTGTGATCACCACGGTGCCGAACGTATCTTATCATTGCTACATGCGAAAGGATCCAGATAAGCAGTTGATCGTTAACAACCCTTCTGAATTACCTGATCCTGCCGGTATCGATCACATCGAAGAGCCGTATATTAAAGCACAGATCATTACGAAGTCAGAATACATTGGACAGGTAATGACCCTTTGTATCGAAAAAAGAGGAGAGCTGAAAAATCAGATCTATCTGACACAAGATCGTGTGGAATTATCTTTTGAAATGCCACTAGCGGAAATCGTTTTTGACTTTTATGATCGATTGAAGTCAGTTTCCAGAGGATATGCGTCTTTCGACTATCACCCATCCGGTTACAAAGCGTCAGACCTCATCCGTATGGACATGTTGTTGAATGGTGAGCAACTTGATGCGCTATCAGCTTTGGTTCACAGAAGTAATGCCTACGATCTAGGTAAAAAGATCTGTGTTAAATTGAAAGAGCTAATTCCGAGACAACAATTCGAAATTCCGATTCAGGCAGCGATTGGTGCAAAGGTAATTGCACGTGAAACAATCAAAGCGCTTCGAAAAGACGTTACTGCGAAGTGTTACGGAGGGGATATTACACGAAAGAGAAAACTTCTAGAAAAGCAGAAAGAAGGTAAGAAGAGAATGAGACAAGTAGGTAAGGTAGAGGTACCTCAGGAAGCGTTCATGGCAGTATTGAAGCTGAATGATTAAATGCCAAAACCTTTAGACAATAAAAAAGCCGCTTAATGCGGCTTTTATTTTTTAATCTTCATCTTCGTCTGCGTCATCTTCAGGCTGATCATAGTCGTCGTCTCCATCGTCATCCGCATCGTCATCGATATCATCATCCTTCATGTCTCCATCCGCTTCAAAGTCATCTTCGAAATCATCGTCTTCATCATCAACAACTGCAGCTTTAGGAGCAATTTTATTGATCTTAACCAAATAAATCACCTCTTCCGTTTCCCAAATCAACGCATCCAACATTTCTCCTGTAGGAGTTTTGATCGTAGTCAGATGATTTATATAACCATCAGGAAAATCTTTAAGGATCTGCTTTTTCTGATCGATCGTCAGTTTATCATAGCTGATTATGGCTCTCTTCTTAGTCATTGCAACTTAAATTTCTAATTTGTGAATTCTTCTAATTGGTATAACTACATTTTTTTTCAATAGAATAGCCTGTTCTGTAACGGCCCAGATCGTAGTGTGCACTACTCTCTTCTTTTTATCGTCTTCGAAATAGATCTTCACTTTGTAATGTTCCAAATTACCTAGAGTGTTCGCTCTTTCCAATTCCGCTTTCAATGCCTTCACATCCTTTTCTTTGGATAGCACATGTTCAGCAGGAAAATTCAACCCTGCCACATCTTCCTTCTCTACTAGTTCAAATCCACTTTCCATTGGCATATTTTTGAGCAAAAATAAATGAAAAGATGAACTTAAACTGATTTTCACAAAAAACTGAAGAAATTTTTTAGAATTGAAAAAACAGGTGGAACAGCCACAAAAAAAACCCGCCCTGTTTTACAAGGCGGGTTATGTTGAAACTCAGCGTTTTATTTAGTTACCTTGCTGGTAAGTTCATTTTTCAAACCACTCCACTCTACAAGATGTAATTTTACTACACCTACCGGAATTTTTGCTTTCACGAGTACAGGGATCTTGTTCGCATCTGAAGTGATCCAGAAATTCAAGTCCTCCTCACTTTTAAAATATCTTCCCGTTTGAACCACAGGAACGAATTTGTGACACTTGAATTTTCCTTTGCGAATAGAGATTTGCTCATCACCCACGTACTTGATCTTAAGGTTGTAGATCTCATCGTCCATAAAACATTTGAACTCAAAAACCTTCCCTTTTTTCATGTCTTTAAAGTCAAGCGTTCTGGCGTAATAGAAAGAAGAGACCATATCTTGAATACCAATCGGAATCTTGAATTCCTTTCCTTTACCATTATCTACTTTGTATTTGTCGTGCTTAAATGCGTAATCCTGGTTGATCTTATACCCACCTTCATCAACTCTTCTCACAAAAAACCAAGGAAATACGCCTTTCTTGTCAAGATAGCTTTCGTAAACATCATGAACCTTATAAAATGCATTGAATCCTCCAAGGGTTCTACCTGTGCCAACTGCGTGGATCAATTCACGATTTGCACCTTTTTTAGAGGTATTCTTTACTTCCATGACCGCCTCACCAGCATCCATGAAACCATAGGTTACTCGATAGCGCAATTTCTCACCTACCTGAAATGCTTTGTTTGAAACTGTAGGGTATGTTACCTGCGTACTGCTGGTCATCATCACTGCCAGCCCAAGAAGTCCCGTAAAAAATAAAGCCCGTTTCATAATTTTAGGATTTAGATTTTTTATC
>SBFR01000074.1 GCA_006227105.1 Bacteroidota bacterium | reverse complement strand
ATAGCTGCCGTAACAGTTGGTGTAACAAGTGTTCCACTACCATCTACATATGGTCCAACGTTATCAATTCCATCTGCATCCTGGTATGGACCTTCAAAGAAGTCACATCCGATCGCAGGAGGATTATCACCGTATCCTGGACGACCACCATCAGCCTGGTCAAACAAGTCACCATTGAACATGTAACCAAGTCCTCTAGATACGTCACAACCAGTGTAGTCATCAGAGTAGTTTCCAATATCAGCATCCAAATACTGAGAGAAATATGTATTGTACAAAGTTTGTGTACCTCTGTTGATCAATTCATAGTTATAGAACGTCATACGGTTTACTTCATCGTTCGTAGCAAAAGCAAATGCCTGTGCACGAATTTCCATCCCGATCGGATCACCGTTTGTTTCTGTGTGAATATTCCCTTTATCATTGAACACCCACCAGTGCGTCTCATCACCATATAATGAAATACGACGGTCAACACCACACTGAATATCATCTCTTCCAAGGATATCATCATACCAAGGATGGTCACCTTGTCCTATCGCATCGTAGTTTCCACTACCATCGCGATCATAATAAGGAGCCAAGAAGTAATCCTGACCAAGAGAAACATCTCCATGCGCTGGCCAGTTTGTAATTCTGTTCAATTCATCGTTCGTTGGCTCTGTAATATCATCACAACCTTCTGTTGTAACTGCATTGTTACATTCCCACCAAATGTTGAATCGAATGATCTCAGCTTTACGAATTGTAAAGAACTTATCGTAAGCGATACACTGATTTGGGTCAATGTTCGCTTCACCAAAATCTCTTGTTGCATCGTCACCAACTGGGTTCAATGGATTATAGTTTCCAGTTCCAGGATTAACCGTTAGTGGACCAGGCCAGAAGTCATTTCCAGAACGGTATCTAAGTGCCGCCAACTTCAACTGTCCGTTAACGTCAGTTCCTCCCATCCATAATGCACCAGCATAGATACAGTGAAGTCCTGAACCTTTTGGGATCTCATATGATGCAACCCCTGCTTGACGGTTCTGGAACATACTCCCCCCCTGCTCGATCAACGCCTTAACATCGTTGAATTCCATCGTGATCTTTGCAGTCGCAGGAGAACAGTTTGCTCCTTTATGAACCGGTGACGGCTTTGCACTTTTATCATTTGGTCCTAAGTATGCTAACGCACTTGTTGACCACAATGCTGCCGTTCCTAATACAACCGCTATTATTTGCTTTTTCATAATGCTACTTTATATTATGAATTAAAAATCGAATTTAACACCCAAACGAATCGTTCTTGGAACACTTATGTTGAAAGGGTTCTGGATCTTCATCGTATAGTAATCACGGAATGACTGCTCATCCAACTGGTTCTGAATTGAAGTCTGGTTAGCTGCTGCAGCTAAATATCCGTCATCATCCCAGTTTCCTGTTGCTCTATACACTCCTAACACGTTGAACTGATTGAACAAGTTCGTCGCACGTACATAAACATTCAAGAATGTTGCTTTTTTCTTTCCTTCTTCTTTACCAAACTCTAAAGTGAAAGTTCTATCCAACTGAAGATCCAAACGGTAAGACCAAGGCAATCTTGATCCATTAAGCGTACCATTCAAACCAGCTGTCAAACTTCCGATTCCTTCATCCGTAATGAACGTTTGAGAAGAATAAGGAGAACCAGAATAGATATTCGTAATGATGTTCAAACCAGTGTTTTCGAATAATGCAAAATCACCGATCATAGGACCATTGTAGTCTTCATCCTCTCCATATCTGTAATCCATAGTGATCGCGAACGCGTGTCTTTGATCGAATGAGTAAGGGAAGATCGTTCTCAAGTTTGGAAGACCCGCGTTTACAAGTCCTGATGCAGACGTTGCATCTGATCCAGTACCATCAGCAAACTGTAAAGTATATGCCGCAGTCATACGAATATTTCCTGTTCTTCTTAAGTCATAAGATACTGTCATACCTTTTACTGTACCAAAGTCACGGTTACCGAACGTTCTGTATGTTGCAGGATATGCTTCGAACACGTTGATCAACTGAACATTGTTTCTTTGCTCACGATAGAAAGCAGAGATCTTCAATGAAGATGTTCTCGTCAATACCTGCTGGAAACCTAATTCGTAATCTACAGTAGTCTCAGGCTTCAAGTTAGCATTGTTGATCACTGCATTTCTTTGATTGATGAATTGGTATTCATAAGGGTTAAATCTAAATCCTGTAGTTGGACGCTTTGTCAATACATCATAGTGAGCAAAGAAAGACGCCTCATCAGAAATAGGGAATGAGAAAGCGATACGAGGCATCACATTGATCTGTGGCTTGTAATCTTCGAAAGCTGTTGCGTTCGGTGTCTCCTGAGACGGATCTAACAACCATGGTGCGATACCTGTCGCTCCTCTGATCACCTTAGGATCTTCTACTTGAGTACCCTGGTTATTATACCAGTTTGTTCCGTTACGGAAACCATTGATCGCATTTGGATTGTTCACGTCGTTCACATAAACGATGTAATCGTCACCCATTGCTTCCGGGATATCTACCCAAGCATAAGTAGATGGGTCATCCAATTTCATTTGTCTTGCTTCAGCAACAGTGTGAGCGTTGTAGAACAAATATGGATCTTTCAATACCGGCTGGTTAGCGTCGAATACGTCAACACGAACTCCCACGTTAAATACGATATCACGGAACGCAAACTTATCCATCAAGTAACCCGCCATATAAATAGGCTGGAATGCACCAACAAAACGCTTGTAATTTCCGTTTTCATCAAATTCGTTGAAGTAGTTGTTGATGTCAGTCGCACCACTCACCTTACGACCAGTGTGGTCATATCCCCAATAAGAAACAAATGAGTTACCTCCATTCATCAATTCATCCGGAGAGAACATTGAGAAAGTGAAGATAGATGGATCATACTGGTCGATATCAATAAATTCTGAACCGGCACCACCTTCATTGATCAATCCTTGATTGTATAAATATTGTCTAAGGTTATAATCGAAGAATGATTGGTTGTCATTATTTACCTGACCCCCGTATTGACCTGTGTAAGACTGATATGCATATCCAGAGTTTAGACGATCATAAGTAATCGCTTTGAATGAACCTGAATCTGAGATCACACCTGAATTAAGGTCTAATTCTCTGATGTGGAAATTCGCTAACTGACGAGCAATAGACCAGATACCAATTGGACCACTGTCACCAGATGTCCAACCTCTATCCCATCTTTGTTCGAATTCAAAACCTAATGAAAGAGAGTGGTCGCCGATGTTAACAGCACCTGAACCGGTTACACGGAACTGATCGTTTTCTGTCTTACCGAAATAGTTGTAAGGAGATCCGATATTCGACCAGATCTGATAAACACTTGAAGGGGAGTCACCATTTCTCAAGGCGTTTCCTTGCTGGATCTGGAATAGATTCTCATAGTGACCTTCTGGATTATCAGCGTAAATGTTGTAATACTGAGTAGTGATCGCAGCTAATGCAGCATTTGCTTCTGATGGAGAGAATGCTACCTCAACATCACGGAATCCATTGTGGATATACATTTGCTGATCTGAGTTAAACTCGTAAGAAGGAACTCTTGTTGTTGTGAAAGTACCAACGTGACCATAGTTGAACATGTTGTACTTGTGCTTAGGGTCATATGCCTCATCTTTCGACTTAGAGAAGTCAACCATCAATGAATAGAATGCAGACTTCAATTTAGAGCTGCTTCCTTCACGATCGTTCGTGAATCGCTGAGTCAAACGACCAAATACTCTCCAATCCAAAGACTTGTATGCACCGAAGTTCTGGAAGTTTAATAATGATCCTCCATATGAATAGTTGTTACCATATGCATAGTTCATTGATCCTCCGAATGAAAGGTTCATAGATGGTCCTGTATTCACGTCGATCTTTGTCTGAGCCGACAAAACAGAACTTCTTGCATTCATTCTCCATGGAACTTTTTCAAAATCATCCATTCTTAAGAAAGATGCATTGTAGAAAGTACCAAATCCTGTAGAAGTTGGACGAAGAGGATTTTCTAAAAGATAATCTCTTGCTTCTTTCTTAATACGATAACCTCCTCCTGCTAATGGACGGCTATCCAATTGATCAGTAAAGTTAACCGAAGCAAGGAATCCTAATCTTGGTTTTGTCTTTTTACCAGTTGAATCCTTCTGCATCCAAAGCGGACCAGAAAGCATTCCTTCGATCAAATTATAACCGTACTTATCAAGACCAATCACTTTTCCATCATATCCATCTGGATCTGCTCCATTAATATAGAATCCTGAAGTAACTGCTTCCATTGAACCAAAGTACTTCGCTGAAGGACCTCTTGTTGTTACTGAGATAATACCTCCGGTAGCATCTCCATAGTTCGCTGGTAAACCACCCGTAATAACTGATACTTCTTCGATTGCTGACTTTGGAAGGTTGGAAGATCCACGAACCTTAATACCATCGATGTAGAAGTAAGTACCATCTGAACGAGAACCACGAACGGAAATTGAACCTGAACCTTCATCAGAATTCACACCTCCTACTGTAGATGCAACACCTGCAGCAGAACGCGTTGGAAGCCTTGCAATATCTTCTCTGGTTACTGTTGCTCCCGAAGCACCACCATCCTTATCGATCAATGGAACCTTGTAGGCAACAACAACAACTTCCTCAATTTGCTGTACATCTTTTGCTTTAGAAATTTTCAGATCATCAAGGAAAGTGATCTTATCAGAAGAAACGATAACTCCGGTTAAAGCCGTTGGCTGATAACCTTCAGTTTCATTTCTTACTTCAACATCGTATTCACCTGCTGAAACCGAGTTGATTTGAAATTTTCCATCAAAGTCAGTATTGGCTCCACCTTTAATATTACCATTTTGAATTAAAATGACTTTACAAAAAGGGATCGGCTGTTTTGAATCGCCGTCAGTAACTGTTCCTTTAATTGTACCCAGACCCGTCTGAGAAAAACCGTAAGCCGCTGTCATTAAGACACTTACCAGTAAAAGGTTAAGTTTTCGTAACATAAGTTCAGTTTATTTTTAAAACTAATTATTGCAAGAAAGCTGGTAAATATAGAAAAAATCAACCGTATCACATGATTGTTAAAAAAAATTAAAATCCATGTGGATTAACTTTCCTTAACAAATGTACGAGAGCATTTGGAGTGTGAAAAATCCTCTCAACCGAATTTTCTCACATTTATACATGTCTAAGATTTAAACTCAATTATTACTTACTTTGCAAAGTATTGATATGCCCCATTTTAATCAAGAAATACTACAGTTTAAGGAAGTTTCAATTCACTTATTGAGCTTTGAGACCTATGATCCCTCTATATTTCTGGACCAGCTCACGGATCATGAAAAAGAGAGATATTTTTCATTTATCAGTATCAAAAGAAAAATGGAGTATGTCGCAACGCGTATTTTACGTCATCGGATATTTGGTTTCGAACACATCCACTATGACGAACATGGTGCACCTTATATTGAGAACGAAGGATTCATCTCAATAAGTCATGCAGAAGGTATTGTGGGAATTGCGCTATGTAAAGAATTTAAAATTGGTCTGGATCTGGAAACTGTTCGAGACAAAGCAGTAGTCCTATCTCCTAAATTTATCACAGAAAACGAAACCACATTTCTCGATACAACAGATCCCGTTACAATAACTAAAGCCTGGTCAGCAAAGGAAGTGCTCTACAAATTAGCAGGACGAAAGGAACTTGTATTTAAAAGAGACTTACTGCTTACTTCTGCATCCAATGAACACTGGAAAGGTCAAGTTATTAATTCGAATGAAACTCTCAATGTGGATCTTCGTATTTTTGAACACGGTGACACTATTGTCTCCTTTAATGAAAAAGAAATTGAACGTCTCCAATACAACATATGATCTGATCAATTCCAGAAAGGGACAGATCGCTGTATTGATCGATCCCGAAAAAAGTCAGGATGAGAAAACCTTAACGGACTTATTATATAAGTGTGAGCTGGCTAAAGTGGATTTTATATTTATTGGAGGTAGTACCGTGTCTCGGAAGGAATTTGAAAATACAGCCTCTATTGTAAAGCGCCTTTCAGAAATACCATTGGTCATCTTCCCCGGCTCTGCCGATCAAATTTCTGAAAAAGCAGATGCTCTACTTTATTTGAGCTTGCTTTCAGGTAGAAATCCGGACTTCTTAATTGGTCACCATATTCGATCAGCCAATGAGCTGTTGGAAATTGGAATCGAAGTGATTCCCACTTCCTACTTGCTGATCGATGGAGGAACTGCAAGTTCCGTAGCTTATGTCAGTCAGACCAATCCCATTCCACGAGAACATATTTCAATAGTTAAGCAAACTGCCCTGGCTGGGAAATTTCTTGGAAAGAAGATCACTTATCTCGACGCTGGAAGCGGTGCCAAATATCCAGTACCCGTTCAGATGATCAATGAAGTTCATGCGATTGGTTCACCCGTCATTGTTGGAGGAGGTATTAAAACCCAAGAGCAAATTGACGCATATGCAGAAGCAGGAGCGAATGTGATCGTTATTGGTAACGCCATAGAGCAAGACATGGATCTTGTTCTTGACCTGAGATCACATGCTATTCGCAATAAATAGATTCACAAATAATCATTTGTATCGCATTCGATTCAATTAATCGGTAATAGAAAAGTGTTACCTTTAATTGGTTAATCGAATTGAATTAATATTATAAAGTCTATGGTTTGGCTTAAACGTATCGGAGGATTGTCATTTGGAATCGCCTTTTTAATGGCCGTTGTGATCTTCGGTGGATACGGTGTTAAATATATTCCCATTCCTGTCGCAAGGATCGTTTTCCTAATTTGTGGTGCGATCGGATTACTTTTCAATTTCCTTTCCTTCAAGTATGGAAAACACGACCCTCATTTCAATTTTGTCTATTGGCTGGGAAGTCTCATCCTGTTCACTGGACTGGTATTCATGATCCTTCACTGGCCTTACGGTCAATATATTCTCATTGCCGGAATGCTGACGGTTGGTTTGTCCTTTTTTATTCGTCCCGACTGGTTTGATCCAAAAGATAAAAATGAAGACATCTTGGATAGTTAATTGGTGCATCCTGTTCTTTGCTTTCAATTTGTATGGTCAATGGCCGGTGCATATTGAAGAGATACAGCATAGCTACGCACCGGGTAAAGATCAGGTCCAGTTTTTAAGTTCACCGAAAAACACCTATACATCTCCTGAACAGATCAAGGACAAGCCATTTAAAACATTGCCGGGGAACACACCAAATTTTGGATTTTCAACCAATGACGTTTGGTTCAGACTTCATCTAATTCAGAAATCCGAAAACACGAAAACAATTCATCTTGTATTTGATAACCCCAATCTGGATCAAGCTGATGTATTTCTGGTGAACGGGGATCAACAGACCACCAAATTCAATTTCTCAGATCAAAAACCATTTCGAGATAGACCTTTCAATAGTCGGAAAGCGGTATTTCCGCTGGAACTGTCAAAGGGAAATTATTTTGTTTACTTCAAAGTTAATAACGGAGGAGAACAATTTCATTTTGGAATAAAGATCGAAAAGCCTGAGGTCACTCAATTGAATGAACGGCATGAATCGTTTTATTTTGGGATCTTTTTCGGTCTGATCCTATTCATGTTGCTTATCAATGTGTATATGTACGTCATTAATAAAGAGCAAACCTCTCTTTATTACAGTTTCTATATTCTCTTCTTGCTTGGGCTTCATTTTTCACTTCTTGGATTTGGCAAGCAATACATTTGGAATGATAGCCATTATTGGTCAAACCATGCCAATCCGGTTTTCGCTTCTTTATCGGTATTGTTTCTAATCATCTTTAGTAGAAGATATCTTCGAACAGATCAACTCTTGGTTCGTTGGGACCAAATTTTGAAGGTGGCTGGATATACGGTACTTGTTATAGCAGTTATTACATTCATTCCTACTGATTTTACATATCGTTTGTCAGTAGTCGGTATAAATGCAGTTACACTGCTTTTGAACCTGGTCATTCTACCTGTGGCAATGTTAAGCTGGAAAGAAGGGAATAGAGATGCGAGATTGTATTTTATCGCATTCACATTGTTGGTCAGTGGAGTCTTCCTGTTCATACTTAAGAATTTTGGAATCTTACCTGCGGAGGGTATTTTCAATTACATGTTCCAGATCGGTTCTGCGGCAGAGGTGATGATCCTTTCCATGGGAATTATACTCAGGTATCGCAATGCGCAACAAGATTCAATCAAACGACTGGAAGAATTGAATGCGTATCGTGAGCAGGTGAATCAGGAGCTTGAGCTCAAAGTAGAAGAAAGAACTCAGGAGCTTAAACAAAAGAACATCGAGATTACGAGTAGTATTCAATACGCAAAAAGAATTCAGGAGGCGATTGTTCCTGATCAGCACAAACTGGAAAGAATCCTACCAGGAGCCAAAGTTCTTTACCATCCAAAAGATATTGTTTCAGGCGATTTTTACTGGGTAAACCGTAAAGTTCTTGCAGGTCATCCTGTCATTTGTTTTGCCGTCGCTGATTGTACCGGGCATGGTGTACCAGGAGCAATGATGAGTGTCTTATGTCACTCCATTCTGGAAAGAACTCTTGAAGAAATGACCCATGCCGAACCCGGTCAATTTCTGGAAAGAACAAATCAACTATTGATCGAAGAATTGTCTCGAAACAATGCCGAGATCAAAGACGGAATGGACATCTCACTGGGAATGATCTTTGAACAAAGCGGGAATGTCCTCTGGTCGGGAGCTAACAGACCCATTTTTATTTGTAGAAATGGGGAGATCAATGAAATCCAGGGAACTAAAAGAGCTATAGGACAACAAGAACATTTGCATCATTTCCAAACCCATCATCTCGATGTTGGTTCGCAAGACTCTATTCTATTATTTTCGGATGGAATTACCGATCAGTTTGGCGGCGAGCTTGGCAAAAAGGTGAGTAAAAAAAGATTGATTGAATGGATCAGTGTCTGCAAAGAACTTTCTCCTGAGCAGTTGATTCATTTTCTAGATCAGCGTTTTGAGTCCTGGAAAGGAGAGAATGAGCAAACCGATGATGTCTGTCTGATGTTGGTCCCTTTGGGACAGCTGATCAATACTCATTGATGATGATACGGTTCTCCGCGTATGATGGTCATAGCACGATATAACTGCTCAAAGAAGATCATTCGAACCATTTGATGCGAAAAGGTCATTCGCGAAAGGCTGATCTTGAATTGAGACCGATCGTATACCTCACTTGAAAAACCATAAGCACCTCCTACAACGAAGGTTAACGCTTTACCTCCTGCATTGAATCGTTGCTGCAGGAACTCAGCGAATTGAACCGAGCCAAATTCTTTTCCATTCTCATCCAGCAGAATAAGAACGTCTCCTGCATCCAGCTTAGTCAGGATCTCCTTCCCTTCTTGTAACTTGATCTGATCAACGGATAGTTTCTTCGCATTTTTCAGATCTGGAATTTCGATCCGCTCAACAGGAAGATAATGCTTCAAACGATCGAGATATTCTTTCTCTCCGATCTGGAGAAAATCCTTTCCTGTTTTACCAATGCATATGAACTTGATCTTCATGAGACAAAAGTACACAGGATATCCTTGAAATGATGGTCTGATTTTTGTAAACTTGCGATGAAAATTTAAGAGATGAAATTTCTATACGCCATTTATACTGCCATTTTACTGACCTTCGGGTTCCAGGGCGATGTGCCTTACACAGCGTTGGAGAAAGCATTTTCATCTCATAATTCGACTGACATCGTTGAGCTCGGTAAGGACAAGATCCTTTTAACTATTCTGGATAAAGAAGGTGCCTATAGCCGTTCACAGGCGGGAATGATGCTTAAAGATTTCTTTTCTAAAAAGCCTTGTTCAGAATTCAAATTCATCTTTAAAAGCAAGGAAACTTCTGACGGTTGTTTTGCGATCGGAACCTACGAAAGTAAAGGAGAAGATTATCGCGTAACGATCCATTTCAAGAAAGAAGGCGGTTCATCGAAGATCGAAACACTTACGATTCAGAAGTAATTCTCAAATACTAATTACTGATTACTATTCACTAATCACTTTAAAGTGATTTGAGGCTAAGGTCCAGACTTTTCACACTGTGGGTCAATGCTCCTACTGAAATGAAGTTCACGCCCGTTTCAGCGTAGGCTCTGATCGTTTGTTCAGTTATTCCTCCTGATGCCTCTGTCTCTATAGAGAAAGGAATCTTTTTCAAGGCTTCTCTGATCTGATCCGGTGTAAAATTATCGAGCATGATCCGATCGAATCCACCTACGCGAAGTGCTTCCTCAAGCTCTTCAACATCTCTTACCTCGATCTCGATCTTTAGATCTTTGCCTTTTTCCTTTAGATAGTCATGGGTGCGTTTCAATGCCGGCTCAATTCCTCCTGCGAAATCGATATGGTTGTCCTTCAGCATAATCATATCGTACAAAGCAAAACGATGGTTGTACCCACCTCCGATGCGCACCGCCCATTTTTCCAGGTAGCGGATACCGGGAGAAGTTTTGCGTGTATCCAGTAATTTACAATTTGTCCCTTCGATCAATGAAACGATCCGATTGGTTTGTGTCGCAATCCCACTCATGCGTTGCATGAAATTCAGCACCAGTCGTTCAGTTGAAAGAATAGATCGTGAGCTACCTGAAACGATATACGCAACATCACCAGGCTTCACTACCGATCCATCCTTGATCATGACTTCGAGCTTCAGGTTCGGATCAAAACGATGAAAGATCATTTCTGCTAATTCTACACCGGCGAGAATGCCCGGTTCTTTTACTAGCAAATGTGCTTTACCTGTTGCGTTTGCCGGTACACATGCCAGCGTGGAATGATCGCCCTCGCCTATATCTTCCCGAAGGGCATTATCGATGATCTCTTCTAACATGGTGTAAAATTACCAATTCCAAATTACCAATTCCAAATTACCAATTCCAAATTACCAATATGTAAGTTTTGAATCATGGATATTACGACGAAGTAAATCGTAACTAAAAATTGGGAATTAGGAATTGAGTTATATCTTCGCAAAGTGCGCATTGACTATTTCGGACCGATCGATCTGCTCTCCGGCTTTATCTGGCTGGTGATCATCCTCATACTGGCACAGGTCAAATACAATAAAAACAAAGAAAAAGAACACTACAAATACTTCATGTACAATGTACTTTTTAAGTTGTTCTTTGGATCGGCATATGGAATCTTTTATGTAGTTGTGACTGGAGGTGGAGACACTACTGCCTATTGGGAAGGCGCCAAAACGCTGAACAATTTATTACTCCATTCTCCAGGTGATTTTATCAATGAAATGAATCATTCGGGCCAATCTGAAAATTGGTATGGTTTGTTTGATATGCAAACAGGCTATCCTCCCGGCTGGATTTATAGAGAGCCTGAAGGTTGGTTCGTATCCAAAGTAGCTTGGTTCATCTCATTGATCACTTTTAAGAGTTACTGGGCAGGTACTTTTATATTTGCCTATGTACTTTCACAGGCCTCCTGGAAGGTGTATGAGCTGACACTGAGCTTCAAATTGCACAATCCCTTTTATGCCGCACTCGCTGTTCTTTTTATTCCTTCGGTCTCTTTCTGGTGTGCAACGGTTTCTAAAGATGCGATCGTGTTGATCGGTACATTCTACCTGATCTACCACTTGTTCCAGATCATTTCATTGGAGAAAAAATCAACCCTATGGAACTGGATTGCTATTTCGTTCTATTTGTACTTTATCCTCCAAACTCGTTCTGCCGTAGCTATGGCCATTTTTGCTCCGGTGCTTTTCGCTCTTTCGGCCAGGATCAGAAGACGGTACCGCCATCAACCCTTTGTTGCAGGTTTTTTAGCTTCCTTAACCCTGCTCATTGGAATGGGTATGGTGATCGTCTTTTTGAGCACTCAGGGAGAAGTCCTCCAACGGTATATTGACGAGGCTGCCGTTGTTCAGCAGGATTTTACCCGCAACAAAACCTACGGCGATAAACGATATGATCTGGGGATCACCGATTATTCTCCAGGTGGCCTTGTTCGTGCTTTTCCTGCAGCCGTTGTTGCAGGCACCTTTCGTCCCTTTATTTGGGAAGCTTTATCCCCTACACTTATCCTCAATGGGCTGGAAAGTGCGATATTCATGTACTTAACACTCATGTTCTTCATTCGTGGAAATCTAATGGAAAAAATCCGGCAGATCCGGAAAAGTGAATTCCTCATGTATTCCTTCTATTTCATGTTGCTCATGGCATTTATGGCAGGCTTTACGGGAGTGATCTTTGGGGTATTAGTGCGCTTCAAAGCTGCTGCACTGCCATTTTTTGCTTTGGTCATCACTGCCAGGCTGGGCACGGTTGTGGAAAGTGGGAAATTGGAGGAGGAAAGTGAGGTTTTGGATGCTGGCATTTGACAATCTGAACATAGAACATGGAGCCTGGAGCAGAGACTAATTGCTAATTACTAATCACTGATTACTAATCACTTTCAACTTTTCACTTTTGACTTTCTACTTCTAAGGTCGTTCTCGATACAACCTCCTTCGTCGGTCACTCGAACTGACGTATTAACAGATAATTCGTAACTAGTAATTGGCAACAAGTAATTTCCGAAGGATCTTCGTTTCCCCGCTGATCAGACGCAGGAAGTAAACGCCACTTTCGACTGTTTCCAAAGGAACATAGAAAGAATACAATCCAGGTGAATAGTTTTGATTAATAGCAAAATGTTTAACTAGTCTTCCGCGTGCGTCGATCATGGAAAGATCGATCGTGCTTTCTGTAGTGATCAGCATTTCAAAATCAAAGTGATCCATGGCAGGGTTTGGATTCGGACCGATCAGTACCGGCAGCTCACCTTCCCTGTTCAAACAAGTCAAATTATTCTCCAGGTCATCTTCGGTTAAATTCAAGTAAGTATAGGGAATCCCTTCTGCACAGATCCAGTCCTGCTCATTGTCTTGTACAGAGACAAAAGCGTTTGACAAGGCGTCAAATACCATGATCACGGATTCACCGGATTGCAGCACCTGCGGATATCGCTCCATGATCGAGAATCCATTCTTGAACTTCAGCACCACATCCACAGAGTCGATGAGCGAGGTACCCTGGTTATGCAACCGCACTCCCACATTCATAAATCCGTTGCTCTCGTTCAGGTAGATCTGCTCCACGGCAAGATCATAGGTGGCTCGTTCGATAGAATACGTATAGGTTACCGTGTCCTCACAACCATCTGCATTGGTCACATACAGAGAAACATTTATAGTACTGTCCGCCCAGTCCTCTGAATAGGTATACAATGGATTTGTAAAAAACGAATGTTCACCATTCCCCAAATCCCAATCCCAGTAACCTGCACCGGTTCCTTCATAGCTGAATTGCACCGGAACACCGGCAACGATCGTAGTTGGCGAACTGCTCCATTCGGCACTCAACTCCGGACCGACATTGAAAATGTACATTGCAGTGGCTGCACACCCAAAATCAGAGATCGTGGTCATTTCGACATTGTGAGAACCTTCTGAGGTGAATGAATAATAAGCAATTGTTCCTTGTAAGTTATCTACCAGGTCAAGCTCCCAGCTGGTTTGTGCCACATTTCCGGTGGCCACGACAGATTGGTCTGACAATTCCGTGTACGAACCTACACAGGCCGGACCATGCACGAAATTCTGTAATGGGATGGCGTGGATCAACACTTGTTGTTGCTCAATATCCGTACAACCGTTATTTGCTGTAGATGTTAAAGTAATCGTTTGCCATCCAAAATTTGGAAAGGTCTTGGATGGTGTAGGTAAAATACTGAAGGTCCCGTCCCCAAAATCCCAGAGATAATTCTGGATCGTATTCGGACTCCCAATACTTGAGGTATTCGTGATCGTGATTGGCAAGTTTTCGCAAGCTGAACCTAGTGTGAATTGGGTCTGAGGAGCTTCATTGATGGTGATTGAAACAGTGGTATCGTCCTGGCAACCGTAATCATCAGTTATCTGCAAGTAGACATCAAAAATACCCGGAGCTCCATAGTCTTTCGAGGGATCCTGAATCACTGAGGTGTTCGGACCGATACCGCCCGGCTGTCCGAAATTCCAAAACCAACCGTTGATCGTTCCGTCACCCTGAACACTCAGATCAGAGAATTGTGTCAAGGCATTATCACAAGCTCCGCTGGAGGTAAATGATGCTGTTGGTAGTGCTCTGATATCAATACTTTCAGATTTGAACTCCGCACATCCACTCTGCGCCTCAACGTACAATTCAACAGTATAGGTGCCCGGTACCAAATAGGTGTTTAGGGCATTTTGTGCACTGGAAAGGTTCCCATCCCCAAAATCCCAGCTCCAGTTTAAGATCGGATCCGCACCGGCGGCTGTGCTCAGATCAGTTGCCGTCATTGCATCCAGATGGCAAAAATTGGCCAAGGCGAAATCTACTACTGGCGCTGTCCCTATGATGGTGACTCCAATTGTATCTCGTGCTACGCAACCGTTCACATTCACAGACTCTAGAAAATAATTTCCCGTAGTATCCACTACCCAAAATGCTGCTTGGCCAGTTGAGACATCTCCGTTCCAGAAATAGTCAACAGTCTCTCCTGCCCCGACCTGCAAAGCGATCGTATTCCCAGAACACATTATCGAATCTGCACCCAATGTTGACGTGTTGGGATAATTATCAATGGTAAAGGTAAAATCTCCGCTGTTCTTCGAACATCCAAAACTATCATATACCGTTACATTGTAGGTTCCCGGCGTTGAAATATCAATCGAAGGAGTGGTTGCACCGGTTGACCAGAGGTATGTGAAACCAGGCCCCATGTCGGCATTCCAGGTATGAAAACTGTCGGCACAAATCGAATTGTTTACAGGAACTGGAATCGGTGGAAAAGAAACCTGGATCGTATCGTACGAATAAAATCCTAGTGGACCTTTGGCTCTCACCCAATACGTTCCACTTTGAACTACATTGACCGATGAAGAAGTTTCACCGGTACTCCAGAGATAATTCGAATAACCAGCAGTAGCCGTTAGTGTTGTTGCACAGAAAGAATCAGTAATCGCGATGTCCGGACCCAACGAAACGCTGCTGGCATATTTATTTCTTAGATAATTGTGCACCTGTGTCAATTCATTAACTGAAAGATCCCTGATAAAAATGATCACTTCATAAATATCCTTGTTTCCATTGTCTCCCCCAAGTACACTTGCTCCAAGCATAATTCTATTCGGAGAAGTACTTGCAGCAAAAGTCGTTCTGGTAGGAACCGGAAAAGGTTCTGATCCGGAATAACTGGCTGTTACTCCATTATTTCGTACCATTGAAATTGCATAGGGTGAATTTAAGGGCATCGCCACAAAATTACCATAAGGAGCTGCCCCCTCATAAAATCCACCCCCCAAATCAGTTGAGCCTCCCCGACCGATCCAAAACCCATTATTATAGGTGTGATCGATCGTTCTTCCGTAGGTGGGGTCACCCGTATTATTTTCAGCCACCACGATGATCGTGGCATTACTCAATGATAGATTCGTTAGGTTTTGCATTCGTTTCGTACCATTGAAAAGAATGAAAGGCTCGTTATTCAATGGTGATGTCGTCACTAAGGTGGGCTGAGTTGTCGATAAAACTGGATAAAAATGATGATTGTTTCCGCTGATATCAGACCATTGTGTCACTTCACCAGCAGTAACAACCACACCACTATCAGCGCGCAACCAGATCAATAAGTTTGGTATTTCTGTAATCGATTGAGACATTGTATTGCACACTGACACGTAAAAAGTCATCACCAAAATGAAAAAAGATCTATATGTATGTTGAGAAGATGACATCAAAAAAATATTGTAATTAGTTGAGGTTCATTACAGGTTAAACTCAAAAATAACACATTTTCAACTACTTTCTTTCATGAAACCAAAAATTGGTGGATGGGAATAGAATGTCAATTGAAAGATCAATTCCATTGACATCTTTTCACTAATTTAGAGCACTCTTTTTGAGAAATTGAATTAATACTTTGGAAACTTGTCCGACTACCACTTTGAAATAACACCCAAAAAGAATCCTTTTCAGCTGAATTTGAAAGAGCTCTGGCAGTATCGCGATCTGGTTATCCTTTTCGTACGCAGGGATTTTGTTGCGCAGTACAAGCAAACGATCCTCGGTCCGATCTGGTTCTTTCTGCAACCGATCTTCACTACACTAGTATTTACATTAGTTTTCGGTAAATTCGGAGGACTTAGCCCCGAAGGAGTACCTACATTTCTGTATTACCTGGCCGGGATCATCCTCTGGAATTACTTTTCAGATTGCCTGATGAAGACATCCAGTACTTTCATTGACAACCAAGGGCTTTTTGGTAAAGTTTATTTTCCTAGGCTATCAGTTCCATTGAGTATTGTGATCTCTAACCTTATCAAGTTCGGAGTGCAGTTCCTGCTCTTCCTTTGCATATGGATCTACTTCTACCTTCGCGATGAAGTAACTTTCAACAGAACAATAGCTCTCTTCCCCATCTTGGTGATCATCATGGCTTTACTTGGAATGGGGAGCGGTATTATCATTTCTTCATTAACCACCAAGTACCGCGACTTGCGTTTTCTATTGCAGTTCGGGATCCAATTGTTGATGTATGTCACACCGGGTATTATCCTCAGCTACGACAGCATCGTCACAAAATTCCCACAGTTCAAGTGGTTGGCTGACATCAACCCCATTTATCCAGTGATCGAAACCTTTAAGCACGGCTGGGTTGACTCCGGCAGTTTCAGTTGGATCGGTATTGGGATCTCTGCGGGGATCACCGTTATCACGCTTCTTATCGGTATGGTGATCTTCAACCGCACGGAACAAAACTTCATGGATACGATATGAGCAGCGACAAAGACATAGCGATCCGTGTGGAAAACCTGAGTAAGATGTACCGTTTAGGTGCGATCGGTACGGGTACACTCAGTCATGACCTGAATGTTTACTGGCACAAGCTGAGAGGGAAAGGAAACCCGTATGCCCGAGTTGGAGAAGAAAATAACCGGGAACTGTTGGGTGACAGCGACTATGTCTGGGCGCTTCGTGACATCAATTTCGAAGTTAAGAAAGGTGAGATCCTGGGCATCATTGGTAAGAATGGAGCGGGAAAAAGCACCTTGTTGAAGATCTTAAGTCGCATTACAGGACCTACCGATGGCAGCATCAAAGTGAATGGCCGAATGGCGAGCCTACTGGAAGTGGGTACCGGTTTTCACCCGGAATTGACTGGGCGTGAGAACATCTACTTGAACGGTGCGATCATGGGAATGACCAAACGTGAGATCACCTCAAAGTTGGAGGAGATCGTCGACTTTTCAGGTTGCGCCCGCTACATTGACACACCAGTAAAGCGCTACTCTTCCGGGATGACTGTTCGACTCGGTTTTGCAGTGGCCGCATTTCTCGAACCTGAGATTCTCATCGTAGATGAAGTACTTGCGGTTGGAGATGCAGAATTCCAGAAAAAAGCCATCGGAAAAATGCAGGAGGTGAGCAAAGGGGAAGGTAGAACGGTGCTGTTTGTGAGCCATAACATGGGGGCAATGAAAACCCTCTGTACTTCTGGAATTTTAATGACCAATGGAAAAATTCAAGCGACCGGAAATATAACTGAAATCATTGAGGAATATCAAAATTTCAACCAGATTGACTCCTTCAATCAGGAACAAAGAAACATCATTGGGTCAAGTCATTTTAGTTCATGGGAACTAGTACCAAATAGAGACTCAAAAAATTCGAATAAGGTCGAAATTATCTTTAACTACAAGGCTTTTGTAATTACCAAAAATATTGAATTGGGTTTGGTAATTCGTGATAGCACTGGGAATATAATATATGGATGTAATAGCAGAGATAATGGTGGTGATTATATTAATTTAAATCCAGGTGAGCATAAATTTACATTTATTTTTAGTTTTCCTGTAAAGGGTGATTTATACGAATTGGACATAGCAATTGTAAGCGAGAACAAGGTAATTGATCAATGGGTTCCTAGTTCGAAGTTATTAATCAAAGATACTTTTAATTCTGTTCTAGCTGAAAGATGGAAAGGTGTGTTACGGTCTGAACTTCAATTCACATATTCCTCAAATGTTTAGTAAATTTAAATATATCGTTAGGGCTCTACTTAACCTACCACACCCAAGTGAGAAGGGAAATCATTTGGATTTTATTGGTGAGAATTCCAGCATTGAAAAACCATTGTTGATAATTGGAAAAAAGAACATTTTTTGTGGTGAAAATACTTCAATTGGAGTTAATGCTTGGTTAGGAGCATATGGTACATATTTAGATAAAATATATAATCCCAAAATAATTATTGGAAATAATGTACGAATTGGAAATTATGCATGCTTTACAGCCATTAATAAAATAGAAATTAAAGATGGTTGTCTGTTCAGCGAATATGTTTATGTCTCGGACCATGCTCATGGTGTTGATCCTTCAACAGGACTTTCACCAAAAGATCAAGACTTGTTTTCAAAAGGTCCAGTTGTAATAAATGAAAATTGTTTCATTGGTTATAGGGTGAGCATTTTGCCAAATGTAACATTAGGGCGCAATTGTGTGGTTGGTGCTCATTCAGTGGTAACTAAGTCATTTCCAGATTACTCAATGATTGCAGGTTCTCCAGCAAAACTTATAAAAAGATATTGCTTCAATTCAAAAGATTGGATTGAAGTTTAATTAAATCACCAAAATGTGAAACGATCTTTATTCGAACTTATATTATTTCTCAAGGATTACTTTTTCACTTACAAGAAATTTGACATTTCTTTTTTTGAAGCCATGGTTCTGTTCAAGACCCCGCATAGAAGTGGAGAAACCAGATTGCTGAGTAAAAGAATAGAAATTAATAATGCTTTTTGGTATTTACACGGTGTGCGGGAAATATTCAAAGATGAAGTTTACAAGTTCATTTCTGAAAAAGGCAATCCTTACATTATTGACTGTGGAGCTAATATTGGATTAAGTGTAATTTATTTCAAAAGACTTTTTCCAAAATCTGAAATTACCGCTTTTGAAGCGGATCCTAAAATTGCTAAGGTCCTCGAAAAAAACCTTGATAATTTTGGAATTAACGATGTTGAAATTGTCCCTAAGGCTGTTTGGGTGAAGGATGAACAGTTATCTTTTGCCTCGAATGGAAGTGTTGGAGGTCAGATAATAAGTGGCGAGGATGACGGTTTGAAAATTGAAGGAATTCGATTGAAAAATTACCTTACTCGCACTGTTGATTTCTTAAAAATTGACATTGAGGGAGCAGAATACGAAGTGATTAAAGACTGTTCTGAAAATTTAGGTTTTGTCCAAAATATATTCATTGAATACCATAGTTTTTTAAGTCAGGAACAAACATTAGACGAAATTCTACTAATCCTAAAAAATGCTGGCTTCAAATATTATATTAAGGAGGCATGGAACAACAATTCCCATCCATATCTAAAAGAAAACTCTTCTCATTACGATTTACAACTTAATATTTTTGGATATAGACTGTGAAAATAGCCTTCACCATATGCTCCAATAATTACCTTCCACAAGCGAGGGTTTTGCGGAACACCCTAAAAGAGCAGCATCCGGACTACCATTTCTTTTATTTCCTCGTAGATCGTTTGCAAAATGGGATCCACTACGAGAAGGACCTGGTGGATGAAGTGATCCCAATTGAACAAGTAGGTATCCCTGAATTTGACGCACTCTGGAAGAAATACAATATCATTGAATTGAATACCTCCGTAAAGGCCAGTACATTCAGGTTCTTGATCAGCAGATTTCCGGAAACGGAGCTTTTGTTCTATTTCGATCCTGATATTGCAGTGCTTACTCCGTTGGATTATCTGGAAACACAATTAGAAACCAATGAATTCATTCTTACTCCGCACATCTTGCAGCCAATGGCATTAAGTGAGCAGCGTCCAAATGAGTATGACTTCATGAATTTTGGCCTCTATAATCTGGGCTTCCTTGGAATAAAGAATACCACACAGATCAGAGAGAACTTTCTTCCATGGTGGGAGGAGCGGCTGTTGGAACTCTGCTATATAAACACTACAGATGGTCTTTTCGTAGATCAACATTGGATGACACTTGTGCCTGTACTGTTCAAAAATGCAGGTGTTCTGAAACATCCTGGGCTGAATGTTGCACCTTGGAATATCCAGGAACGAAAACTTACCAAAAAAGGTGGTAAATATCTGATCAACGATGATCACGAAATGGTTTTTTACCATTTCAGCAGCTATAAAGAGCGAAATCCTGAGGCATTGTTTTACAATTATGAGCGTAATAACGCTCTGATGGGAGACGAGGTACTTAAAGCACTTTATAAATGGTACCATCAGCAACTCACTTCTATTGACTCAACAGCATATTTAAACTCTAAATGTGTGTTCATTCAAATGAAGGAAGCGTATTTGAATGAGCTGAAATCGAGAGAAAAGATGTCGACAAGAGAAGTGATCAAAGGATTTATCCCACCCCATTTATTGAATTTGATCCGAAAAATAAGAAACTGATTTGAAGCCAAAGATCTCCATCATCACTCCTTCCTACAACCAGGCAAATTACCTGGAGCGGACCATTTTGTCCGTATTGAACCAGGACTACCCCAACCTGGAATACATCATCATTGATGGTGGGAGTACGGACGGATCGGTTGAGATCATAAAAAAATATGCTGATCGCATAGCCTATTGGGTCAGTGAACCGGATAAAGGTCTCTATGACGCCGTTCAGAAAGGTTTTTCCAAAAGCTCAGGCGAGATCATGGCGTGGATCAATAGTGATGACGAGTATTTTCAGAGCGCTTTTGATGTGGTAGCAGAGGTCTTTGAGACTTTTGGAGATGTGGAGTGGATCACAGGAAATACTGCCTATATGGATGAGCGTTCTAGAAGTACAGGGACCTATTCTCCGAAAAGATATTCACGAATGGGTTATTTTATTGGGGACTACGGCTTCATTCAACAAGAGTCTACCTTCTGGAGACGCTCTTTATGGGAAAAGGCAGGTGCTAAAATGAACTTAGATTACAAACTTGCAGGTGATCTGGAATTATGGAACAGGTTCTTTCAACATTCAGATCTCTATGCCGTAAACTCTATCATTGCCTTTTTCAGAGGGCGTTCAGGTGAGCAAAAATCGCTTGATTGCTTTGGTGAATATATGCATGAAGCGCATGACATTATACGTAAACGATTTCAACTCCTTCCGGTTTCTGAAAAGATCAAAGTGAGAAGATTTCAATACCTACATTTTATGTATCGAAGAATAGGTATTAATGTCTATTTCAAATGGACCTTTTATAAGTCTTATGCATGTGTAATTGGTTTCGATAGACGTTTTCAAAAATTTGTAAAAACTGAACAACGATCGCCCATTCAACGTTTCTTAAATGGACTTAAAAGAAACATAATAAAGGTCGTCCGAACGAACAAAGAGTAATAGATCATGCAAAAGATAAAGGCACTTTTTGTTTCCACGTTATTTGTTGATATACTCAAGTATATAAGAGGTTATGCTTTTGCTAAAAACTCTATACAATTCAAAACGCTTGATGACTATTTATATAAACTTTTGGAACTTGAAAAGCATGGTGTAAGATATAGTAGGTACTCAAGAAAATGTTTTTCAGCAAAAATTGAACTCACCAGTACACTTCTCCGCAAGAGCAGTTCCGACCTTCAGGTCTTCGATCAGATCTTTCTTCGGGAAGAATACAAAGAAGCGCTTAAGATCATTCTTCAGAAGTTACAGATCAATAGCGGACCTGTCATCATTGACGCCGGGGCTAATATTGGATGTTCGGCTATTTATCTTTCGCGATTTGAGGGCTTGGAAAATAGCAAGGTGATTGCTTTAGAACCTTTCCCGGAAACGGCAAAACTTTTAAAGAAAAATCTTTCAGCGAACTTGTCGACTTTCGAGGTGGCGCCGATGGCCCTCTGGTCGAAGGAGACTTCTATCCGTTTCGATATGAACTTTCGCGATGGCAAAGAATGGTCCGTGCGCACGGTTGAAGACCCTAACGGTCAAGTAAAGGCTGTTTCGATCCCTAAGCTAATGGAACAACTTGATTTGAAACAAATAGATATCTTCAAGATCGATATCGAAGGGAGCGAATTTGAGGTTTTCCTGAACAGTAGAGAAAATGTGAAATGCCTGATCAACATTCGTTCAGTGATCATGGAAATACACGATGATGCCGGTGAACGCACCAAATTGTATCCCGTATTCACGGAAAGTGGATTTGAGATCATTGAACTGGGAGAACTGACCTTGTTCCTCAACAAAAGCTTTTTGAGATCATGAAGCTGAGCGTGATCCTTTGCTGCTACAACAGTGTTCCGCGTCTGGAACCGACCCTTCAGGCATTGTCCGATCAGAAGACATCCCTTTCGTGGGAATTGATCGTAATCGACAACAATTCGACTGATGACACCGCTGAGGTGGCAGATCGTTTATGGAATGTTTCTGGGTCATCCGTTCCGTTGAGGATCGTTAAAGAAAAAACACCGGGTCTGAGTGCCGCCCGTAAAAAAGGCATTCATGAAGCCAAAGGGGAGCTCATTCTGTTCTGCGACGATGATAACCATCTGGCCCCGAATTACGTTCATCAAGCGATTGAGATCATGGAAGAAGATCTCCAAATCGGAGCTTTGTGCGGATACAATAAAGCTTTGATCGAAGGGGAAATACCGGAAATCGTTCAGCAAAATCTGACAGCCTATGCATGCGGGCATGATGGCATGGAAAGTCGTTATCTCGAAGGCCGAACAGTGCCCTGGGGTGCGGGATTGGTGGTGCGTACAGCATTCATGAAACGCATATTTGAATTGAATTTCCATAGCCTACTGAGCGATCGAACAGGAAAAGAACTCAGTTCCGGAGGAGATACCGAATACTGTTACCTCTTGCGTTTGTGTGGTTACCGCTGGAAATACGATACACGGCTTTCCCTGAAACACGCCATACCCTCTGACCGATTGAATATAGATTACCTTCAGCGACTTTATCGTGGCTTCGGACAGGCGAATGTGGTTGTGGATTGTTATTACAAGCGCGGAGAAAAAAGGAGTATCGCGAAGGAACTGAAATGGTGGAAAGTCTACCTGCTTCAACGACTTTATTTCCTTAAAAATCCGATTAGAACCACCGGAGAACAGGCGATCCTTGATCGTGCCTTCAGAAAAGGATACCTCGAAAAACTTCGGAAAGACCGCAACATCTTCAGATCACGCCAGGAGGAGGTTCGCCATATTATTGCTAAATTACCCCATGTCAGTTAAGGTATTGCATATCAATTTCAGTGATTCAGGAGGTGCTGCCATTGCTTCCATGGATCTGCATGAAGCCTTGCTCAAAAAAGGGGTTCATTCACGTTACCTCTGCCTGAACCTTACCAAAGAACATCCGGCCGAATTGCATTATTACAGTCATCGACGTATTTATACATCTGCCTTCAGGAAAGCATGGCACTTGTATTTAAAAGCAGCATGGATCAACCGAAAGAACGAACAGCTACATAATCTGATACCGGAACCGAATGATCCGATCACATTGCCTTATTCCTCGTTTGACATCACGCTGGATCCCTTGTACGAAGAGGCAGATGTCATTCATTTGCACTGGACGGCGCGCTTTCTGGACTGGCCTTCTTTTTTTCGTAAGACCAAGAAACCAGTTGTATGGACTTTGCACGACCGCAATCCGTTTTCCGGGATCCTCCACTGTGCCACTGATTTCCCGAAGGAGGGAGACGACCGGGAAGAAAAAATCAAAAAACTAAAAAAAGAATGGTTGAAGAACTCAACTATTCATGTAGTGGGACCATCTGAACACTATACAGAGCTGTCACAACGATCAGAAGTGCTGGGCAAGTTTCCACATTCCACGATTTACCATGGAATTCCGCAGGAGATCTTTCTTCCTTTGGAAAAGGTTACTTGTCGAGAGAAACTTGGTTTGCGTAAGGAAAAGAAGATCATTCTTTCCGTTGCCAGCGACATCAAACGCAAATTAAAAGGCTTTGGTGAGTTACTGGAATTTGCTACTGCGCATCCGGAATTGTTTTTTGTATTCATCGGAAAAAAGGACCCGACGGCACCGGAACTCGCTAATGTAAGATATACCGGTGTGATCGATGACCGGAACGAACTCAACCAATGGTACAATGCAGCCGACCTGACGGTTTCCAATTCGTTAGAAGAAAGTTTTGGGTTGACAGTAGCCGAGTCGCTAATGGCTGGAAGTCCGGTAGTTTCGAAACCGGTCGGTATAGCCAATGATCCTGAACTGGGAGTTGGTATTATTCGGGAAATAAACGAATTACCGGACATACTTACCTCAATGCCAAAGGCTGGATCAGTATCTCATCACTTCTCCACTGACACATGTGCCGAGAAGTATTTGGAGATCTATCGTAAAATACTCGACCGTCCATGATCCTGCTTCACCATGCATACGGACAGCTTGCGAACCGAATGATCCTGATCATTCACTTCACGGCCTATTGCCTGGATCGCAAGATTAGTTTGTCCATTACCAATTTTGAACAGTATCTGGAACTATTTGATGATGCAGCACTAAAAAGTCTCGAGGATCAGTCGATTACATTTCGTAAGCACAATCTTTTTGATCGTATGCGCCTTTCAATGTTGTACAGACTGGGAAATATCCCGAAGCTCAGTCGTTTGATCGATATCCGTAAAAGTCACGATTTGAAGGACCAAACCTTCAATATGGAACAATTGGACGATTTAGTGCAAAATTATCGCTATGTTGTTCCTGAAGGGTGGCTCTTTCGCTGCACAACATTAACCGAAAAGCATCGGAAGGACATTGTTCAATTGTTTCAACCTGACAAGGTAACAAAAGCAAAAATCAATGTCTTCTTTGAACAGGTTCCTCTTGATCGAATCAAGGTAGGAGTGCACATTCGACGAAGAGATTACAGGGAATTCCTTGAAGGAAAATACTTTTATAACGATGAGATCTATCTCTCGCTGATGGATCAAATTGAAAAATTGTTCAAGGACAAAGAGATTCAATTCCTGGTCTTTTCGGATGAGCCAGTGTCCAACCTAATTCGAAGCAGACAACATGTTTTAGTTTCAGAGAACAGCTTTATAGAAGACTTTTTTTCGATGTCCATGTGTGACTATTTGATGGGGCCTCCAAGTACATTTACCCTAGTCGCGGCTTATTTGGGTAAATGTAAACTGGCTCATATTGAAGAAGAACACCATTTGAGTTTGTCGATCGACCAATTTCAAACTATAAACCGGATCTGATGATGGAATTTAGCATCATTATACCAACCTATAACCGAGCATCGCATTTGGGATCAGCGATCAGCAGTGTGCTGTCACAAACACATCAAGATTGGGAACTTCTTGTGGTGGATGATGGTTCAACAGACAATACCCAAGAGATCGTCACTTCTTTTCAAGATCCTCGTATCCATTATTATTATCAGGAAAACGCAGAACGCAGTGCAGCCAGAAACAAAGGGGTAGAACTTGCTCAAGGTGAATGGATCTGTTTTCTAGACAGTGATGATTATTATTTGCCCAATCACTTGGAAAAAATGGTTGAGGTAATAGGAGAAAACCCTTTGAAGAAAATGTTGCTAGCGAGTGGGCTTTTAATTGAGGAAAATGGCCATAGAAAGCAAAAGAAACCCTTGAATACCTCACGCAATCCAGTTCGTGAGATCTCTGAAATATTCCTGATCCCAACACAGGTTTGTATTCACCGGGACCTCCTTGTTGAAAATCGCTTCGACCAGCGTTTTAGTCTGTGGGAAGATACGCATTTGTGGATGCGTATTGCTGCAAAATATCCTGTCATCCAAACACAAAGCTATACTGCTATCCAAGTGCATCATGACACAAGCACGGTAAATAAAGGATTAAGAATGGTCAGGATTGCAGACGTGGAACGCTATATCGCCGCTATTTCGGATTTAGAAGAAAATTATAAGGATCTTTTGAAGGGTAAGTTCGAACAAAAAGACTTTACTAAATACATAGATAGTAAATACCGTATGTATTTGTATCAAGCTCGGCAGAACAGACAATTAGGAACTTCTATCAGCATTTGGTGGAAGGGATTCATCCATCAACCATCATTCTATTTTCTATCAGAACTCCCTAAGATCTTTTTGAATAAACTTGGAATTGGAATACATGAATAAGCGTTTGCATATTCTCCTCGTCACAGCTTGGTATCCCTCCGAAAAGGAACCTACCGCAGCCAGTTTTGTAAAGGAACAGGCACTTTTACTGAAGGATAAAGGTCACACTGTTACGGTAGTTCATTCCTACCTCAAAGGCACCTTCCGTTCTACCTTACTCAACAGAAGAACTGAGATCTCTGATTGGGTGGAAGATGGTATTCGCACGATCCGTATTGGTGTTTCCCCTTTTTTTCCGGGGATGCGAAGTAAATCGTACCGAAAATTGTGCAAAGTGAGCGAGAATTATCTTAAGAAAACTTTGATAGGTCAAGCAAAGGTAGATCTTATTCACAGTCATTCATTGTTCATGGGAGGTATTGTGGGGATGCATTTGTCCAGTATTCTCAATATTCCGCAGATCCACACTGAACACACCTCCGGTTTGGTCTTTTCCCCGGAACAGTATACGTCGAATGATATCACATGGTTAAAGAAATGCTATGTCCATTGTAAAAAAGTAATCGTCGTGAGTCACTGGTTCAGGGAAAAGTTGATTGAAAAGTATCAGTTGGATTCTGAAAAACTAACATTAATCGCTAATCCTGTGGATGATCGATTTTTTCAAACTCAGATTTCTTACAAAGAAGAGGTGAAAAAGGCATTGATCATTGGCAATTTCATTCCCGTAAAACAACATGATTTACTTTTAAATGCGTGGTCGATAGTATTGAAAAAGTATCCGAACCTGCTTCTAACTATTGCGGGAGATGGCCCTATGAAAACACAACTTCAAGATCTGGAAGAAAAATTGGGGATCTCCGCTACATTGGAATGGTTGCCACGACAAGATCGGCATGGTGTGTTGAAACTAATTCAAGACCATGATCTTGTGATCTCTTCAAGTAAAGTGGAAACTTTTGGTCTGACCATTGCCGAAGCAACAGCTTGCGGAAAACCGGTGGTTGTAACCGATTCCGGGGGTGTTAGGGATATAGTGAACGAAGTAAACGGCATCATTACTCCACAGTCAGCGGAAGAATTTGCTAATGGAATATTCAATGTCATCGAAAATTACACAACGTATAAAGCCGATTTTATTCGTCAAGATTCGTCGAACCGTTTCTCCTCAGAGATTATTGGAAAACAATTTGATGATCTTTATAGGAAGGTCTTAAATCCTGAATCGGTTTAATTCCTTTATGGGCAGTTTGAAATCATGAAAACACCAGTATTTCCAAGGTCTATATTGAACTGAATCGATCAATTCGTGTTCATGTTCGATAAGATTATTCTTGCGATCGTAATAATATTGAAAACGAATCGAACGACGCACAAGACACAATTTAATAAGATGGAATGGCCCAATTTGGAAAAGTGTTCGGATCCAATCTGTGTTGTTTAGGACATTGGGAATTGTATAAACATAAGGTGCAGGTATACGATTGTTCTTTGATGGATCCGAGTATTCACCCCTTACATTACTAGCATGAAGGTGGTACGAACGAATAATCAGCGAAGGATTTGAAATAACAAAACCCATTTTTTTCAGATCAAAAAGAATTTTGTTGTCGCAACCTAGTTGTCCTAGATAATAATCCATACCTGCCGCTTTAATCTTCCCGCGAAAGATCCAGGTATCACCAGTCGAATATTTAGGGAACAGTCGTAAATGGTCTTTGTCCAAAACGTCCCAGCGATTTAAAGCAAAAACTTCTTTGTGTTGGATCTTTTCAGCATAACTCAGTGACTTATCGAAATAGATATCTGAATTTGCAATGATATTGATATCCGTTTCTTGGGTGCGGGAATTGATCTCATCAAAAAATTGCTGAAATGTAGGCCGACCTTCAATGATCACCGAAATAAGATTGTCTACTGAAAATGGGAGCTGATCTTTGGTTTCATGCAAAACAATTACCTCCGCGATCAACGGATTATTGAGATTATTTTGCAGTGCAGTTAGATATTCTTCCTGCCGTGCAGGATTATTGTCTGTATAATATGTCGTGAATAATCGTACCCTCATTTACAACAATATATTGAACATAACCTTCTTATGTTTAATGATCAACTGAAACAAGCGAAGTTAGTGAATTCAATCATTTTCAATGAAAATTGAATTTGTATCTTCGTCAGCGTGAAGAAAGTGCTCATCATCTCCTACTATTTCCCTCCGGCCAATTTCGTCGGTGCGGAGCGCACAGCGGCATGGGCGAAGTACCTGAAGGAGATGGGGTATTATCCGATCATACTTACCCGTTGCTGGAATGAGGGGCAGACAGATCCGCTTGAAAAGGTTTGCAAGAACGAGCTTGTTCACGAAAAACACGAAACGCATGAAGTATATCGACTCCCAGTAAGGAGAACACTTCGTGATAAAATATCCGCTTATCCTTGGTTAGCGACAATTCAAAAAGCACTAACCCTTGCGGAATTGATCCTGGCAAACTACTTCATCAGAAGCCTTCCTTATGTATCGATCTATCGAAAAGCACAAGAACTTTTAAAGGCAGATCCCGGAATCAAAGTAGTGATCGCCAGTGGAAGACCTTTTCAATCCTTCTTTGTCGGTCATCGCCTTAAAAAGGAATTTGATATTCGATGGATACCGGATTACAGGGATGAGTGGAATTCTCATCAGAACCCTACTAATAGTGGTTTAATTTGGAACTTCGTCAAGAGACTCGAGGCTAAGAGCGAATTGCGTTGGACCAACAATGCGGATGGTTTCACAACGGTTTCTGAGAACTGGAAGAATTCAATCTCAACATTCAATCATAAAGAGGGAACAGTAGTCATGAATGGCTACGATGCGGAAAACCAAATTCCCTTGCGAAGGAATAAAGGAACAAGACTGAATGTGCTTTATGCCGGGACACTTTATCCTTCCCAGAACATTTCGGTATTCATTGATGCCGTTTTAAAGCTTCCTTTTCCGGAAGAAACCATTTCCGTTGAATTTATTGGAGCCAACATTATACCAGAAGAATTGGAAAGACTAACAAAAGCGATTAAAGAAAGTAAGGTCTTTCATTTTACCAATAGGGTAAATCGGGAGAAACTCCATTACAAAATGGCAGAGGCAGATATACTGATACTGACGTCATTTGAGAAAATAAAAGGTTGGTATCCGGTTAAACTCTTTGAATATTACGCTTCCGGTAAACCTATTTTGTTGTGTCCATCCGATCACGATGTGATGGAGGAATTCGTACTCAAAACAAATTCAGGCTTAGTGGCGAATACAGTGGAAGAATGTGAAGCGATCTTAAACCAATGGATAGCGATGAAACAAAAGGGTGAACCCATTCTTTTTGAGCGAAATATCAAGGAAGGGGAAAAATACAGTCGTCGCTATCAAACAAAAATACTGGCACAACATTTAGATAATTTATATAAGAAGTAATCCCCAATGCACTCAAACTGCCTCATTTGCTCCTCCACCTCGCTTCACCTCCTAAAAGACTACGAGAAGGCCCACCTATGTAAATGTGGGAATTGCGGGTTTGTGTTTGCTCAAAAGATCCCTACAACAGAAGAGTTGGAGGAACATTACAAAGGCTATGGACGGAACGATTATTTATCGCCGATCACTATCAAGCGCTATCATGAGTTGTTGGATCAGATGGAATCGTTTAGGAAGACCAATAAGCTGTTAGACGTGGGTTGTGGGATCGGGTATTTTCTGGAGGTTGCAAAGGAACGCGGTTGGGAGGTGTACGGGACTGAATACACCGATGAAGCGGTATCGATCTGCACCGATAAAGGGATCAACATGCACAAGGGACAATTGGATCCAAAAAATTACGATGCTGAATCTTTTGATGTCATCACTTCTTTTGAGGTCATCGAACACATCAACAATCCTTTGGAAGAACTGGGGAACTTCAACATGCTTCTTCGTAAAGGAGGTTTGGTGTATGTGACCACGCCAAACTTCAATTCATTGTTGAGGTATCGATTGAAAGCAGCCTACAATGTGATCGTTTATCCGGAACATCTCTCCTACTATACTCCCAAGACCTTGAAAAAGGTATTTACTGTCAGTGGATTTTCCTGCAGAAAGATTGAAACCACAGGTATCAGCCTTACTCGTTTGAAGACCAGTCAGGGAAAAAGTGATCAAGCTTATATTTCAGCCTCATCGGATGACGAGCAGCTGCGAAATTCGATGGAAACCAAATGGTATCTCAAGCTGGCAAAAAAGGTGATCAATGGAACACTTACGCTAATAGGTAAGGGAGATAGTTTGAAGGGATGGTTTATGAAGGATTAGATCAAGCAGCAAGGAAACCAAGAATTCTTCCTTGATTGGATCGTAATCTAAACAGATTGATCTTCGTTGAATAGAAGATACCCCTTCGATAATTATTCCCCTCTCTCCTACACCTCCACCTCTCTTCTCCCTGAGCAACTGCGTATAGATCTACAACACCAGCGTATACTTCATGTAACATGTGTGACCGTTCTTACAAGCATGTCGAACAAGTCACGGAACAAGTGTACATGTGCTTGTGAACATATCGGCAGATTCGCGGATGCAATTTGCAGGTGCTTGTGAACACATCGGCAGCTTCGCGGATGCAATGTGCAACTGCTTGCGAATACATCGGAAGCATCACAGATGCAATGTGCAACTGCTTACGAACACATCGGCAGCCTCACGGAAAACATGTGCAAGTGCTTGCGAACACGTTGAACAGATCGCGGAAGACCTTGAAATGTTAATTTTCTACTAAAACCCTGATCTGCTTAACGTTCGTTAACAGATCGATCTTCATTTTTCAAAATTCTGGCACACTGTTCTCTTTGGCGAAAATAGAACCCGTTCGAAAAAAGCAGCCGGCGACACCGGAAACGATGCAGAAGATAACTAGTGAGTGATGTGTCGCCCCGCATGAAGACTTCGGACATAAATTTTAACAATATGAAAAAGTCAATCAAACGAAAGTTGTCGATGTACAGGATGGTGATCGACACCTTGAACGAATACCAACCCATATGGGAAGGAACACCCAAATTTGTAGAGCTCCACGGTGAGATCTCAGGGATCTTTGAACAATTGCAGGTGCATGCCGAAAAACAGCGGGCCTATACGCTCGGAGTCAAGGCTTCGAGAGATGCACTCCGCGGTGAGGTCGCATTGCTGGCTACACGGATCTCTTCAGCATTAACGGCACTCGGTGCTGAACAGAATGATCTGGAGCTGATCGCACAGATGCACATCACCGAAAGTCAGCTGAAACGCTTCTCGCACAGTGACGTGATCATCCTGCTGGACAGGATCCGGATCCATGCGACCCAGCATGCCGAAGCATTGGTCGAATTTGGGATCACAGAAGATGAGATGGAAACCTTTATTCAGAAACGCGACGAGCTCATGGCAACGATCATGGCTCCTCGAAAGGCGATCCTGAAACGCAAGGACAGTACGGCCAAGATCCTTTCCCTATGTGAACAAATGGATCAATTGTTCAAACACAAGCTGGACAAACTGGTGAATGTATTGCGTCCTTCCAGTGAGTCGCTGTACATTGAGTACACCGCAGCGCGCATGATCCTGGATTATGGTCACAGTACTCCACATGGCGATGGAGATCCAACAGGTGAAATCTAAATCAAGTGTATGAACAATTTCGACTCCGCGGAACTCCCGGCCTTTGGTCGGGAGTTTTTTTATAGTTACTGCTGATCTCGATACATTTTTCGCCGAC
>SBFR01000211.1 GCA_006227105.1 Bacteroidota bacterium | reverse complement strand
GTTTTATTTTAAATTTTGAATTCTGATCGTTTGGTCTCCCTTCTCACTGGAGACTTTTAGAATAAATGTACCGTAATTTGACCCCAGATCGATCTCTGTTTGGGATGAGTGGTGAATGATGTTTACAGGTACTGTATTTCCCTGGATGTCTATCACTTCGATGGAAGAATAGTCGTTGGCGTTCAGGAAGAATTTACCGTTTACGCTCGGATTAGGAGAAACTTGAACGGTACTTATCGTCTCATCTTCGACAGACAAAGTTCCCAGAATTCCTCTTCGATAGATCACGTCTCCCGAGGAAGCATCCTGGTACACCAAATGAATAAAGCCATCCTTATAGGCAATGTCAGGATTCGTTTGAGCACTGGTCGTGGTCGTATTCACCATTTGCTTGGAAGACAGTAATTCACTGACACTTCCTGCCGTCGTCCAGGCAAACATGATCTCATTGTTGGAGGTTTCAGCTTCTTGCCATACGACAAATAGCGTATCTCCTTGTCCGGCTATCCTTGGGTAATTCTGACTTCCGGCTCCACTTGCAGGAGGTGTCATCATGGTCGTTGAAACGTAAGACAAACCTGTTGTAATATCTGTTTCGGATACATATGCACGGTATGTCCCACTTGCTCTGCTTGCATAAACGCTAATCAGTTTATTATTGGAGAAGATCCCATGAGGTCCGGTTGAAGGACAAGAAGTAACTGCCCAGGACAGCTGATCTATATTTTCAAAAGAAGGATAAGTCATCCCATCATCGGAAGAATAAACCGCATAAATGTCACGAATATTTGATTCATTGTTTCGATACAACAGTGCGTGCTGGTTTCCATTGATCACATATTCAGCTGGACAGCAATCGCAAGCTTCCTCTGGAATCGTCAATGCGATGTCCATTTCGCCTTGATAGGTCGCGCCCTGATCTGTCGAATGGGTGACTACATAACGAGGATGGACCCAAACCGGATCATGCGCCATGTATACCACACTTGGATTACCATTCTCATCCATATCAAGCGAGGGTAACCATGCAACCCCCAGATCGTGATCATCAACTCTTATCGTATCTGAAAAAGTGATCCCGCCATCAAATGATCGAACTGAATAAACATTACCCGCTTCAATGGGTTGCGCTTTGAAAACGATAACCAGCGTGTCTCCTTTTGAAGCAGCATCTGGCCCCGTCCATGACGCAAGGTAGGAGCTCATGTTGGCTGGTAACAGGGAAACAGGTGTATCGAATCCGGTTCCGTTCCAGCGTGATGCATTCAGTGCACCTCCTGCTTTGCCATACACGACCATTGGTACATTATCGGAAGTAACAACAATTCTAGGTCTTATGTTTCCATAAATGGACCCATCAGATACTGGAATTTCCGGTTCCCAGAAGACAGTTGGACTTTGTGCCAGGAGCAAATGAGTTGGAATAAAAAGAAACAGGCTGTATAAATAATTCATAATTATTGACTGATAAAGACTCTATCCTTTCCATCGAAATATGGGGACTGGATAGACAAAACTTTAAGTGGCTTTTTAGATAAAACTCTTTCTACAGAGTGATGAGTTCCTTTTGGGACGTTGAGATAGTCTCCTTTTTCAATGATGATCTTTTCTCCATTAAAAAGCATTTCTGCCTTTCCTTCAAGAACTACGATGTTTTCGGTGTGTTCCTGATGAAAATGTCCCTTTACGTCTTTTTTGATCCAGATCAGAAATGAGCTTTGAAGTGAATCTTCCGCAATTTTCTGCACGTGGATGTTTTCAAAATCAGAAGGAGGTTGAAAAGCCTTCAGCTGAAAAAAATCCTGGGAGTACCCAATACTGGTCAACAACGAAGCAAAAACAGTTAAAAGATAGAGTCTCATTTCAGCGGTTTGAGTAAAGATACAAAAAACAAAAAAAGGGATCAGATCGTGATCCCTATTAAGCATACATCATCTACTTGTTCATTGCGTCCTTTCCAGTTGGAATGAGATAGAATAAGTTCTTTTTTCTGTTTACTCATCGGCATACCATTGAGGGAGGCCAACAAATTTCTGAACCTGTTTCGGTTGAATTTCTTGACATTTTCTCCACCAAATTGATCAGTATATCCATCCGAGAATAAATAGAACTGATCGCCTTCCTGTAGGTCAAAGTGAACGGTTTCAAATTTCTTTAATCCTTCATTCGAATATCCAATGCTACTTGGTCCCTTTTTAAATTCAGTAAGCTCTCCAGAACGGACCATGATCAATGGACGACCTGCTCCGCAAAACGAACCTTTCATTTGTCTCAGATTGAATTTACAAAAGACCACATCCATTCCATCCCTGTTCATTCCCTCGGTTAAATTATCATTGAACAAGGAAGTGAGCTCATTGTCCAGTAATTGTATGATCAGGGCGGGATCATCTACTCCTTCCAGACGAATGATCTGTCTGAGAATGGTGTTCCCGGCAATATTGACAAGTGCTCCCGGCACGCCGTGTCCCGTGCAATCTCCCACCGCAAAATATACATCATCGTGGTGTTGAAAGATCCAGTAGAAATCACCGCTTACAATGTCTTTTGGCTGAAAAAGGACAAATGCATCTTTGAATACATTTTGAAAAATACGTTCGTTTGGAAGAATCGATCGCTGCAAACTACCAGCGTATCGTATACTTTCTTCCATTTCCCTGGCCTTTGCCTCCAGCTGATCCAGTCTTTCCTTTAGCTCTGTTTCTGATAAGGGTATAGCACAAACCCCATCAGCAGTTAATGTTAGTGTTTCCACAACCTTGCAATTGAAATAAAAAATAATGAGATCCGTTTTTTAAAAGAACGGGAACTTTATCAAGCGCTTAGCAGCTACAATAGACGACCTGCCAGCGCCAATGAATTCGCTGGTTAAAGGAATGTAAGATGTTTTGAATTGTCGTCATTCTGCTACAAATGTAACAAGTGCTGGAAAATGACAATGAGGCAACCCTAAAAAAAATTGTGTGTACTATTTATGGAACGATGCTTGTAATACATCTTAACATAGAAGTTAAAAGCGGTCACAATGATGCCTATCAATTGGAAAACGCGATGAAAACTTCAATGAGAAGAGCATAAAAAAAGCCTGTATTAACAGGCTTTCATTTTTATATGATAATGAGAATTAGCTCATCATGTAGCTTTCAATACTAGGGCAAGCACACACTAAGTTACGATCTCCATACGCATTGTCCACTCTTCGAACCGGTACCCAGTATTTGAATTCCTTCAGATACGAAACTGGGTAAGCAGCTTCCTGAGGTGAATACGGATAGTTCCAGTTTTTATTGATGATACAATCCGCAGTATGTGGAGCATTTTTCAACAAGTTGTTCTCTTTGTCTGCATGTCCATTTTCGATCTCTCTGATCTCAGCTCTGATCTTGATCATTGCTTCAATGAATCTGTCCAGCTCTTCCTTATCTTCTGATTCGGTTGGTTCAACCATCAAAGTACCTGCAACTGGGAAAGAAACAGTAGGCGCATGAAATCCGAAATCGATCAAACGCTTCGCAATATCTGCAACTTCTACGTCAGCTGTTTTCTTGAATTCACGGCAGTCAAGGATCATTTCGTGAGCAACTGTTCCATTCTTACCTGCATACAATACATCATAATGACCTTTCAAAGAAGCCGCAATGTAATTTGCATTCAGGATTGCCATCTCAGTTGAATGACGTAATCCTTTTGCCCCAAGCATCTTGATGTATCCATAAGAGATCAAAAGGATCAAAGCAGAACCATAAGGTGCGGCAGAAACCGCATGGATTGCCTGATCTCCTCCTGCTTTTACCAAAGGATTTCCAGGTAGGAAAGGAGCAAGGTGAGCACCAACTCCGATTGGTCCCATTCCAGGTCCACCACCACCGTGAGGGATCGCAAATGTTTTGTGAAGGTTCAGGTGACAAACATCAGCTCCAATGTTTCCAGGATTAGTTAACCCTACCTGAGCATTCATATTTGCACCATCCATGTATACTTGACCTCCATTTTCATGGATGATCGAAGTGATCTCACGAATTCCTTCTTCATAAACACCGTGAGTAGACGGATAAGTCACCATCAATCCGGCAAGTGTATCTTTTAGCTCATTGGCTACTTGTCTTAATTCATCGATGTTAATGTTTCCATTTTCATCACATCCTGTAACAACTACTTCCATTCCCGCCATCACTGCAGAAGCTGGGTTCGTACCGTGCGCTGAAGAAGGAATGATCATTTTAGTTCGCTGGAAATCTCCTCTGGATTCATGATACGCTTTGATCACCATCAACCCTGCGTACTCTCCTTGTGCACCTGAGTTAGGTTGTAAGGACATGGCAGCAAAGCCGGTACATTCACAAAGGTCTTTCTCCAATTGACGGAACATTTCGTGATATCCTTCTGCCTGATTGATCGGTGCGAATGGATGCATATTGGCGAATTGAGGATTCGTGATTGGAATCAACTCACTTGCCGCATTTAATTTCATGGTACATGACCCAAGAGGGATCATACTGTGTACTAACGAAAGATCTTTATTCTCCAAACGCTTCAGATAACGCATCATTTTTGATTCAGAATGATAGCTATTAAACGTTGCGTGCGTGAATACACCATCCGTTCTTAAGTAAGCTCCAACTAAGTTTGCGTGTAATTCAGGAGTAACTTCAGTAGTTTCTTTTCCTTCGATCTTTGCAAAAATGGAAATTATGTTCTCAACATCAGTTGTCGTATGTGGCTCACCAAAGCTGATCGTCAATTCATTATCATTGATGTAATGAAAGTTCATTTCCATTTCCTCAGCATACGACTGAATCGCAGAACATTGAACTCCCTTTACCCATACGGTATCAAAGTAATTATCTGAAGCCACCTGAATATCAAGCGCTTTTAATCCATCCGCCAGTTTTGAAGCAAGTGAATGACAATGCAAAGCGATGTCTCTCATTCCTGTTGGACCATGATATACGGCGTACATACTTGCCATAACGGCTAACAATGCCTGAGCAGTACAGATATTTGATGTTGCTTTATCTCTTTTAATATGCTGCTCTCTTGTTTGAAGAGCCATTCTCAAAGCAAGATTGTCATCAGCATCTTTAGAGACTCCGATGATTCTACCCGGCATTGTTCTCTTGTATTCATCCCTCGCGGCGAAGTAAGCTGCATGCGGTCCACCGTAGCCCATCGGTACACCGAAACGCTGAGAAGATCCGAAAACAACATCAGCTCCCATAGATCCAGGTGAATTAAGGATCACAAGTGAAAGGATATCCGCTGCAACGGCAACCTGTACCCCTGATTCTTTCATTCTTGAAATGAAAGGCTTCAGATCAGTGACAACTCCTCTGGCATCAGGATACTGGATCAAAGCTCCAAAAAACTCATTTCCTGGTTGGAAAGACTGAGCGTCTCCGATCACAAGGTCGATTCCAAGATTCTTTGCTCTACCTACAACAACATCTATGGTTTGAGGGAAACATGAATCGGCAATAAAGAATTTGTTTTTCCCTTCCTTCACATCATTTCTTGAACGTGAATTCCAGAACATGATCATCGCTTCGGCAGCCGCAGTTCCTTCATCAAGAAGAGATGCATTAGCGATCTCAAGGCCAGTCAGCTCAAGGATCATCGTCTGGAAATTCAACAATGCCTCCAATCTTCCCTGAGAGATCTCAGCTTGATAAGGAGTGTAGGCGGTATACCATCCCGGATTTTCAAGAACATTTCTCAGGATAACAGATGGAACAATGGTTTCGTTATACCCCATTCCGATGAATGAACGAAAGACCTTATTTTTTTTACCCAGCTCCTGAATATGATTTAAATACTCTTGTTCTGATAAAGCATTATCAATAACAAGTTCTCTGTTCAAACGAATATGTGCTGGGATCGTTTTGTCGATTAGTTCATCAATAGATGAAACTCCCGCTTTTGCTAACATTGCGGCCTTTTCAGTCTGATTTGGTCCAATGTGACGTTGAGAAAATACGCTCATTCTTAATTCTGTTCAAATTAGGCTACAAATATACATTAGCCTAAGCTATTCCTCTCTAAAACCAATCAAATTAAAATATGTTTAATTGTTGAATTTTCAACAACGAAAAGACTTATGAACAGCTTTCGAATTAGTAGGGTCTTTTTGACTGTTTTCTGCGTGCCGATCTTCTGTAGTTGGTCTTGTATCCACCTTTCTTATTCACGTACAGACGACCGTCCATTCCAACATTGGAATTGTAATAAGGTAATCCCAAGCCCAAGTATACTTCGTGCGACCATCCCTTAGACCTTGCAAAAGGACCAAGATCGTAGTTTGCCATGTATCCAACACGGATCTTCTGGCTGAACGTATAATCAAATCCGGCGATCAGCGAATTTTCGGATCGATACCCTAATGAAAAACCTAAGTCAGACCAAATTCCTCTCAGGATCACATCTCCCTGGATCGGTGCATTCCAGGTATACTTCAGTTGAAACGAAGGATGAAAAACAAATCGTTCACTCACTGAAAAATAGTAACCTGCCAGAGCGTGGTAATGGAATCGAATGAACTTCATTCCTTTGTCTTGTCCGAATAGCGTATTCTGAAACATCTGAGGAACAGATATTCCAGCATAGAATTTTTTGGTTTTATAATACAATCCAACGGATGAATTGAAAGCCCATGTTGAATACCCAGTCGAAAATGCGGCATCATTCGCTTGAATAGTGGTTGCCTCGTTCAGATTCCACGAAATATTGTCAACCCCAATACCTAAACCAAAACTTAGATATTGTTTGTCATCGAATAACAAGCGATAGGCATACATGGCCGAGATCGAATTCGTTTGATTTAATCCTATCCTATCGTTGTAGAAGTTGATACCAACGGCCATGAGCTCATTGATCTCGTAACCTCCGTTGAATCCAATCGTTGTTGGTGCTCCGTCAAGTCCAACCCATTGAGTACGATAAACCAGGTCTGCACTCACTTGAGCATCTGTCGCTACAGCTGAAGGATTATAGATGGATTTCGTGAAATTGAAATTCGAGAATCGGATCGTATTTTGTCCAAGAATTAACGGAGACATCAGCGAAATGAAAGAAGTGATGATCAGAGTCCTCATATTATCGCTTTAAAGTTGTAAAACCATTGTACACCAAGTCCTTCACTGTAATCTGATAATAATATGTGCCTTCAGGTAATGGACCTTGCGTTAGACAGAGTGGTTCCTTACATGTGCCGTCCCAGTTGTTCTGATAATTGTCACTTTCAAAAACTTTATCTCCCCATCGATTCCAGATAATAATGTCACCCGAATAAAATTCAAGTTCAGGGATAACAAATCGATCGTTCGTTTGATCTCCATTCGGCGAAAAACCTGTTGGAATGGTGAGATCGATGACAAATACCCAGATTGAATCGATCCGTTGACATCCTTGTGATAGACTTGAAACTACGGCATAAGTAGTGGATTGATTCCCTGAAAAACTGGTGTTCTGTAAATTGATGGCGGATAAGTTGTCGTACGGAAACCACGAATATTCATCGTAGCCTTCTGGCCCCGAGATCGCTATTGAAACACCGGGTTGTACATAAAATGTATCCTGAATTGAAGCTGATGGAATCTGCTCCACATAGATCAGTTGATCAAGTGTTTCAGTACAGGATCCGTTGGTGATCGTTACTGAATAAGTCGTATTTTGGGTCGGTCCTACAACAATACTACTTCCTATTTCTCCAGTAGACCAAGAGTAAGTTCCCCCTCCGCCTGCAGTGAGTAATGCTGTTCCACCAAGGCAAACCGTTGTGGTGTTGGTCGTTAAAGAAAAATTGGGTTCATTGATCAGGATTGCGGCATTTCCCAGACATCCGTTTGCGTCGACTACTTCGACAGTATATACGCCTCCTTGATTCACAGTGATCAAAGCTTGAGTACTTCCCGTAGACCACAAGTAGCTGTTATAGCCCTGGATGGTTGAAATTGCAGTTGACAGTCCGTTACAGATCACATTTCCTTCGGAGGATATCAAGGTTGGAGTTGGATTCAGAGCAATCATTACAGAGATACTTGCTGAAGAAATACAACCTAAAGCATCCTCTGCATCCACGGTATATGTTCCCGATTGAGTCGGTGTTAGTGAAGCAGAAGTTCCTGTCGATGGTCCTGACCAACTGTAGCTGACATATCCTGCCGATGCATTGATCGTTGTTCCTGATCCTTGACAAATGGTGATACTCGTCCCTTCATTGATCACAACATCAACATTACAGGCCATGATCGAACCTGATAGAAGAAGAAATGATATCAGTTGAACGAGTGTCTTCACTAGTCTACATAACTTAGTTTAAGCATGTTCGAATTTCCAAGATCCTCTAATGGAATTGAAGCAATATTGATCACCAGGTCACCTGATTTCAGTAATCCATCCTTCTTAAGAAGGTATTTAATATCGGCGATAGTGTGATCGGTGCTCACTCGTTTGTCGTAATAGAAAGCTCTTACTCCCCAAACAAGATTTAATTGGGTTAAGATCTGACGGTTACTTGTAAACACGAAGATCGGAGCTTTAGGACGCTGAGATGCAATCTTATAAGCAGTATATCCTGAAAAAGTCATGGTAATGATCGCATCAGACTGAACCCTTTGAGATAAACGACATGCGTTGAAACAGATGGAATCGGTGATGAATCGGTTTTGATTTTTTTCCGGGATCTCTTCTTTGTTGTAGATCCCTTCAAAGTTCTCCATTTCACGAACGATATTGCTCATGGTTTTAATGACCTGTACAGGGAACTTACCAACAGAAGTTTCACCAGAAAGCATTACTGCATCAGCACCGTCCAGCACCGCATTTGCAACGTCATTCACTTCTGCTCTCGTCGGAGTGATATTAGTGATCATGCTTTCCATCATCTGTGTAGCCACAATGATCGGTTTGGCATTTAGGATACACTTATTGATCAACATTTTCTGGATTAGTGGTACGTTCTGGTAAGGAACTTCAACACCAAGATCCCCTCTTGCTACCATAAGTCCATCACTCTCACGAATGATTTCATCGATCTCTTCAATCGCTTCGGGTTTCTCGATCTTCGCGATAACCTTGGCTTTGCATTTTTTGGAAGCAATAATATGACGTAGTTCAATGATGTCTCTTGCTGAACGAACGAATGAAAGACCGATCCAGTCAACATTCTGATCCAATGCAAAATTCAGATCTTCCAAATCCTTCGGAGTTAGTGAAGGCATGGATATTTTTGTGTTCGGGAAATTCACTCCTTTTTTAGAAGAAAGGATTCCGCCATGTGCCACCCTTGCTCTGATGAGATCCTTGCCATTTGTACTAACAATATCCAACGCAATTTTCCCATCATCCAGTAGAATTCTTTCCCCTGCCTGAACGTCTTGAGGTAATTTTGAATAATTGATGGAGAAGCGTTCTGCTGTTCCAAGCACTTTTTCAGTAACAATTTCAACTTCTTTTCCAGTAATCAACTCAATTCCATTATCAGTCATAAGATCGGTTCTGATCTTTGGTCCTTGAAGGTCGGCAAGTATTGCAACATTCAACCCTGTTTCTTCATTGAGCTCACGGATGGTTTCAATTGCTGCCTGATGATCCTCATAGGCACCATGCGAGAAATTTAAACGACAAACATTTAATCCTGCAAGGAACATTTCTCTCAGGGTGTCTTTGTCCGTTGATGCAGGCCCAAGCGTTGCTACTATTTTTGTTTTTTTCATTTCTAATTAAATATTATGTATTCAGTTGAACCGAATTCTTCCGGATCGAACTGATATGCTCCAATTACACTTGGAATTGTTCTTAAACGATCGACGAGGTCAGCGACATCATAGATATGGTTTTCGTATAAAAAAAGGAAATAATCGATCGTCGGTTTTTCCGGGATCAGGTATTTTCCTGCAGATTTATTTTTGACGAGATAATATTCAAGCATATTTTCCTCGTCTTTAAAATGGTAAGTCGAATGACTGGTCTCTTCCTGGCCTTTTTTTCCTTGAACCACAAAATCTTTTTCCGCTTTAACAAGCTGAGTTCGCAAAGACTCATTTAAACCCCAAGCCAATCGATAATCGCTATGATGAGTGCAGATTCCGATCAATTCGAAATCATAGACTTGTTCAAAGGTTAGAATGTGCTTTTTAGGTTTAGCCATTTGCCTACAAATTTAAGGAAAAATGAGTGGTAACGAATATGGAATGAAAACTTCACGATTTCTTCATGTTCCTATCTCAAATGAAAAATGGATTAACAAAAAAATAACAATATTAAATGATGTAATAAACAGTAAATCAGATAAATACGATTTTGGCATAGCATTTGAAAATTCAGAAACTGTAAACTTTTAAATTTTTAATTATGATCGCGAAAAAAAACCCGAGGTATGACCTCGAACGCAAGAGAATTGTCCTGTTTCAGATAGGACTTCTGACAGCAGGCTCCTTCACATTAGCAGCCTTTACCTATCGTTCTCCGACAGAAATGATGTATCACAAGGAGAAGGTCACTGCAAGATCCATCAGTTTTGAAGTAGAGGAACCAAAGGAAATTCCAAAAATGGATCAACCTATTGTGAAGCTTCCTCAAAAATCTCAGGATGATAAGTCATCTGATCCTACGATCAACATTCAGAAAACAATTTCGGATGACATCAAAACGATCAATGATCAAAAGAAAAAAGCAGATTCAGACGTTGGTCTGGACGGCTTGACGATCAAGTTTGATGATAAGATTTCCGATGGAGATATTGTAGATGTCAAAGGGGAAGTTTTAGAGATCGTTGACAAGGATGCTGAATACATTGGGGGGTACATTGCAATGATGAACTTCATTCAGAAAAACATGAATTACCCTCAGGAAGCAATCGAATTGAACGAACAAGGACGTGTATACATCTCCTTTATCGTTGAAAAAGATGGATCAGTATCCAATGTTCAGGTAGAGCGTGGTGTGTCCAAATCGATTGATCGCGAAGCGGAGCGTCTGGTTCGGATGTTCCCGGAATGGAAACCGGCTGAAATGGCCTACGGAAAGGTAAGAGCGAGAGTTCGTTTGCCGATCAACTTCATTCTGGAATAACGGATCTGTTCCGATAGCAAAAGGGCGGTTGAGTCATTAGCTCAGCCGCTTTTTTATTTGAACCGATCAAAAAAGAATTTTCATTTAAATATTTTATTATTTTTACACCGTAATAAATCAAGAAAAGATGAGTGTTTTCGGTATCGTATTGTTTCTTTTGATCGGTGGAATGGCATTTTGGATGCTTGTTTTTCTAATGGGCTTTATCCTTCCTTACTGGATCACATTGGGTGTATTTGAGCAAATGCGTCCGAAAAGAATTTTCGAAGAGAAAGAAGAACATTAAGTGTTCCCAAGATATTTGAAGCCTTCCAATTCGGAGGGCTTTTTTTATTTCCTGAACTTTAGGAATGGAATGAAGCGTGGAACGTTTTTCTGATATTCTTTGTACTCAGGATACTTATTTGCAGAAAGCTCTTCAGAAAAATCTGAGCTTCCTTTGAAAAGGATCACCAGCAACAAACTTCCTGCTATTGACCAGTTGATCCATTCGCCTGTGGCCACGACACTAAACAAATAAAAGATGATCCAGATGGTTTGCTCCATTGCATAGTTTGGATGGCGAACCAGAGACCAAAGTCCAGATCTGACAAAACCGTGAGCGTATTCATCAAGTGGCTCGTTGTTGTTGATCCTTCTATATTTCTCTGTCTGAAAATCATATTGTTGTTGATCTGCAATAAATTCAATCACCACTGCCGAGACAAATAAAATCCCAAGAACAATATCCATTACTCCTATTGATGTGTTTGCATTGTCTCCTAAACTCGTAAGAATTGGAAGTGTAAAGAGAAAGATCAATCCGTTCTGATAGAATGAAATGAAAAAGAAATTGAAAAGTCCCCAAATGAATTTGTTATTGAACCCAGGTCGTTTTCTTAATTCCTCCCAGCGGTAATCTTCTTCTCCTGCCCAGAATTTCCATTGATAGGCACCCCTTCTTGCAAAATTATACGTCAAACGTACCCCCCATATCGTCACCAATGTGCTCATCAGGATCATTCTGGGTGCCAATCCGCCTTCAATGGTCATGAACCATGTATAAACAATGGGCACGACACTCCAGAGTTTATCTACCTGTGAATTATTTCGGGATAGCTCACCGACAATGAAACAATATAGGATAACACCACCAACGATCCAAGAAGTGTCCTGAAGTACATCCAACTGGATGTCATTTAAAGGGGTCCCCATATAAAAGCTGACAATGGGAACGACGATCAATGTGAAAATGAGTAATAAAATGGTGCCTAACATACAGGTAAGTTTTTGAGATGAACAAGTAGGATGCTATTTGGTTCAGGTCCACACTTTGGAACCTTCGGAACAATTCTGACAGATGTCAATGCTGTTTCTTGATGTGAAAACATTTTGTCTGAACATTTGATACTTTTTATTATTCCAGACCTCACTGAATGTTGAAGTGGAAAGATCGCCTAATTGATGAACAGCATCTTTGTCAAAACAACACGGAACTACCTTTCCATCCCAAGTGATTACGCTTCCCGACCACATCCTCCAGCAACTATTTCCAGTTTTGTATTTTAAAGAATACGTTCCGTCTTTTTGAAGTTTATACCTGGAATATTCTTCGTTTGAAGGCATCAAAGGATTACCATGTTTATAATCGTAAAGCTGCGCTGTCTTAATCCGTACTTCGTCAACTCCGATCTCATGACCGAGGTTAATTATTGCAGGAATTTCATTTTCATTGGGTTTAACGGCAAGGCATTGAAAGATCAAGTGAGGAGTAGAAGAATTCAGTCTCTTTTTCGCTTTTACCAGATGCTCAGTTCCTGAGATGACTTTCGTAAGATCACCTTGAACCCTGTATTGTTCATAGTTCTTCTGTGTGATCCCATCAATTGAAATGATCAGTCTGTCCAGACCTGATTTTACGATCTCTTCTGCTTTTTTCTCGTCGATGAAATGCGCATTGGTTGAAGTGGCTGTGTAGATCCGATGTTTCTTCGCTTGTCTGATCAATTCCAGGAAATCAGGATGCAGAAAGGGTTCTCCTTGAAAGTAATAATTGATATAAAAAACATGTCCTCCTACTTCGCGCAGAATTTTGGCGTTCAATTCAACATTCAATTTCCCCGTTGGTCTTGAAAATTGCTTTAATCCGCTTGGACACTCCGGGCAACCCAGATTACACGCTGTTGTTGGTTCAATGGAGAGTGAAAAAGGTTTTCCAAATTGGAATTTCCCCTTAGAGAGTCTACTGAGCGTATAACTCGAACCTAATCTAATCAAATTAAACATCCTCGGTAAACTTAGATGCTTAAGCATATTAATCGTATCACGGTTCTTCGACATTTCTCAAAGATACTATTTGACAGTTTATTCCGTTATTTTTGGACCATGAAAGGGATCATCTGTCTGGTCGGAATTATTTTCCTCAGTTTTTTGGGGCATTCGCAAACGACCTATTTCATTAAAGACGCAGTAACATTAGAGGTTATTCCTTTCGTGAAGGTTTATCCTCAAAATGGTCAGCCATTTTTAGCAGATATCGATGGAGCCTTTTCTCTGGAGGATGACAAATTTCCTGTTCAGTTGAAGGTGTATGGTTATGTTGACACGCTTTGCGTCTTGACTTCGGTTCAAGATAACTTGATCTTTCTTCGTCCTGTGTTTCAACAAATACAGGAAGTGAAAGTAATAGCAGGCGAGAATCCTGCTCATCGGATCATGGACCTCGTGATCGAAAACCGGAAAAAAAATCATCCGATGGAAAATGATGCATTCCGATATAAAAGCTATAGTAAGTTTTATGTGGATGCCAACAGAGATGCGATCGATGCAATCCCAGATTCCACGGCAGACTCAACCTTGATCGAGATCAAGAAATTTTTTAATGAGCAATACCTGTTTATGTTGGAGAGCTCATCAACGAGAACTTTTATTCCTCCTTCAAGGGATAAAGAAGAGGTAACGGCTTACAAAGTTTCAGGATTTTCAGATCCTATGTTCTCGAATTTTGTGAGGGAAATGCAATCCTTCAGCTTTTACGAGAATCAGGTGGAATTGATGGGTAAAGAATATGTAAATCCGATTGCACTCGGGGGAACGAGAAGATATCTTTTTCTTCTTGAGGATACTACTGTAGTAAATCAGGATACCACGTTCACCATTTTTTACAGACCCAGAAAAGGAAAGAACTTTGAAGGTTTAACCGGTAGATTATACATTAACACGAATGGATACGCAATAGAGAAAGTGAGTGCAATGCCTTACGAAGATACTGCTGGCGTTGCGGTCAAGATCCTACAGGAATATCGTTTTATAGAAGGTAAAAAGTGGTTCCCTGAAAAACTGAGCTCAGAAGTGAGATTTAAGGGGATTGTACTTACTCCAAAGATCAAGGATGGATATCTGATCGGGAAAGGAGTTGCCTATATCGAAAATGTTGAGATTGATCCAAAAGATCTGAAAATTAAAGGCTTCGACAACATAACCGTCTCGACCGCTTCTGACGCGAACCTTAAGGACGATCAAGAGTGGGAAAAACTGCGGAAATATGAGCTAAACAAGAGAGAGGACAGAACCTATACAATGATCGATTCTCTTTCCAAGGCAAATGATCTAGACAGGAAGTTCCAGCTGTTGAAGGTATTGGGTACCGGAAAAGTTCCAATAGGTAAAATGAACCTTGACCTTGCCAGGTTATTGGATTATAACCAATATGAAGGATTTAGACTGGGAACAGGGTTGGAAACGTCTAATCGACTTTCAAAACACTTCATGATCGGAGGATATTTTGCTTATGGATTTAAAGATCAGGCATGGAAATATGGAGGTTATTCCTCTATCAATCTTTATGAGCCAAGAGGGCTAAAGCTTCATTTCAGGTATCAAGAGGATGTTCGAGAAAGGGGAGGAACCGGATTTCAACCATCTGTGTTTTCATTTGGAAGTGATCTTTACCGAGATTTCTACATTACTTCAATGGACAAAGAGAGGCTCGCTGAAGTAGCCCTTAAAGGAAGGTTAAAGGCCAATTTTAATTATTCCATCTTTGGTGCTTACACAAGAATGACATTTACAGATAGTTATCATTTTGAGGTTCTTGGGGGAGATGAGGGAAGCTACTTTATGGACGGAACTGAAAATGCAGAAGCGGGCATTGAGCTCAACTGGCATGTTCGGGAAAAAATGATGAAACTCGGAGATCAGCTCGTATCCACGGGAGGTAAAGGGCCAAAACTTAAATTGAGGGTCTCAAAGAGTCTTCCTGGAATGTTCAACACTCAACTGGATTATGTAAAAATGAATTTTCAGCTGGATCAAACACTTTCGATCAGGGCTTTTGGGAAATTCTCTTACAATGTTCAGGCGGGTAAAACCTGGGGGAATGTGCCACTATTTTTGATGCATAACGCCAACCCGACTGGGAAGCATTGGAATTTGTCGGTTTCTGGATCTTTTGAAACAATGCCGCCAGCCACGTTCTATAATGATCAATTCGTTTCATTGTTTACTCGACTTGATATCA
>SBFR01000244.1 GCA_006227105.1 Bacteroidota bacterium | reverse complement strand
TTGAATTTGATTCGCCGTCCAGAGGCTCTTCAGGAAAATCACTCATGGGGAAAAGTGCAGGATTCGATAGACCATTCACAGGAGGTTTAAACAAAGGACTATCTCAGCCACCGCCACGATTCAAACCTGTTGAGAAATCTATTCCGCCTGCGAACACTGGTTCAGGAGCTGCTTCAGATTTAATCGTTGGATCTAACGTTCTACATGACAGATTCGGCAAAGGAAAAGTAACAAAACTGGAAGGTGAAGGTCCTGATAAGAAAGCGACCATTTTCTTTCCACATCACGGTGCAAAAACAGTTCTGCTGAGATTCGCTAATTTGACCGTCGTTGAAGATTAATTCTTCAGAATGACCTTGATTGCCTGAGCATTTTTAAGATCTGTAGCGAAAATGATTTTTTTAGAGGATTTTCCATCTGAGATCTTTAACGCAAGCGTGTTGGGTGGCCTGCTCCCAAGATTTAATGCTTGGATCATCAATAGATTATCATTTTCAGAAAGCTCAAAATTCAAGGTTTGAGTCCTTTTTTTAATACCTAATCCTTCAGAAAGCACTTTTTCGTTGAGAAGAATTCGAACACTATCCCCATCTTCAACATTGTTATCCCAAACTTCGATCGTCAACTGATTTGATCTGGCATAAAACACATCTCTGATCTTGACATTTAGTTCAGTTTTAGGAACAATCACCAGAGAATCAACCGGATCTACTTTCTGAGGCTCCGAGGTCTTTATTACTGAAACCTCATCCAATAGCATATATGACCTATCCGGACGTATACATGCATTATTGAATATTTCTTTTTTGGTCGAACCATCGTTGCGGAAATTCCCAAGAGTAATGTACTTCTCTCCTCCTTTTGCTGTATATTCTCCTGAAATGGAAACCCATTTACTGGTATCATTGAGCATCCGGTCTTCGGGATTCGTGATATGTGGTTCCAATCGCAAAGCCCTCAAATTTCCCTGTCCCACTATTGCATCCTGAGAAAAATGGGCACTAAAGGAATTGACACCTGTTCCATATCCAGCAGCCGGCCTCACCCAGAATTCAACTGCATAGATCTCTCCCTCTTTCATTGGCTCAGATAGCTCGGCCGTGCAGTATTCCCGAAGATCATCACCGGCACAAAACAATCCAATAAAGCCCTCACCAGCTTTTGGCAATTGATTCGGTGCCATTCGATTCTTTCCAATTCCGTTATAAGCACAGTCTTTCCAGAAAAGATCAGGAGTCCCTTGATGATTTTGAACGGATGACCAGTGTTTCGTATTAGTTAAAAACACAGAAGCTCCCGGACACCCCGTATTCTCTTCAAATCCTGAATTGCGAACAATATTCTGCGCAATAAGCCGATCTGCATAACTGCTCATTAGCACTAAGAAAAAAAGGGAAACCAGCTTGTTCACCATATGAATTTGAATAGTAAGTTAACGAAATTAACTTAGAACGGATATCCTATCCCAAAATGGAAGACCGGTTTAAATGGCATAGGCATCAATTTGTATTGCTTGATGTATTTCCATGAATCATTGAAATCGGGAGGCGTCGTAAGTGTTGGATTATCACTCATATACATATTGATCGCCTTCTGACCAAATAGTTCCATTCCTTCTCTGTAATAGGTTTCTCGAGTTCCTCTGTCTTCAAAGATCCATTTCGATCCCAACTGATATGCAGGGTTATAGATTGGAATACCGACATCAAAACGGAATACAAAGAATTCAAAATCATATCGCAAACCAAATCCTCCAGCTAGTTTGATCTCTTTATACCAGTTTCCAGAGAACTTTCCGCCATCGCGATTCACATCATCGTTGATCGTCCAGATATTACCTGCATCTGCAAAGAAGGCACCTTTAAAACTTGTCCCCATATTGAAACGATACTCGAAAGTGGCTGCAAGTCGAATATCACCAATTTGGGTATTAGCCGCATTGGTATCCAAATATGATTTGTAGATCCCCGGAGCCATTGTTCTCGCTTTCCATCCTCGGTTGTCATTTGATCCTCCTCCAAAGAAACCATAATCATAAGGCATTGAAGTGGTCATATTTCCGTATGGCACACCAATTCCAGCCAAAGCCCTGGAATGAATACTCATTTTTCGGTTAATTGGTCGTGAGAAAATGAAGTCATTATCAATTCTTGCAAACTGCGAATAAGCAACGCCAAATAAACTATCCGGAGTCTCTGTAAAAGCATCATCCCCTACCTTCAACATTCTTAGTGTATTTCCAGCGATATCAAATGTCGAATTGTATAGAATAATATTTTTCGACGTTTTATCGTCTTTGTCCTTGTTGTTATATTGAAGTGTTAATTTGAAATCCTGCCAGATCAATTGATTTGAATATGCATTTTCCAAGAAAATATCGTTCAATTCAGCAATTCTCTGAGCGAAATCCGGTGATTTGTTAATTCTAACGAATTTCACAACCGATACAAACGGTAACCCCATCTGAAAGATCTGGGTCTTTGAAACATAGAACTTATACAGATAATTAAACTGAAAAACATATCGCTCAAAATCTGTTCGATTCTGATAATTCATTGCCGTAGATAATTCTGTACGAGGACGCTGACGCTTGCCCAATCTGGTCACCTTTGTCGGAAATAAACCTGGTAGATCGAATTTCAAACTTGGACCAATCTCAAATGTGTTGAAAATCCTTCCTTCATCATCCAAAATGCTTGGCTGAGACTCAAAACCTCCACCTAAAGAGAAAGTCATCTTTTCACCTCCTCCGAAGAGATTTTTATTGGTATAATTCACCGACGAAGCAAGCCCAAGGAAACCGTTTGAGGTTGTAAATCGAGGTTCAAAACTGAAATTTTGTTTCTTGGAAGGAACCAGGTAATAATGTACCTCAATAAAATTGGTTCCCGGAATTTCTTTCAATACGGGTTTGATCGCCTGAAATAGCCCTAACTGCAATAAACGAGTATAGCTTCGCTCCAAATAATACTCTTTGTAATAATTGTCTTTTTCAAGGTAGTTCTGTGCTTCCAACAAACCTGGATCAATACTCAGCTTCCCGTTGTAAAGAAAGGTAGCTACCCTGAAAGGGTTCAATGATCCATCCTTCTTTTTGATCTCTGCGTACACAAACGTATCAATGGCATTCACGAACTGGCCATCCATCAGACTTAAACCAAGTTCCTCAACCTTCTCCTTAAAGCTTCCTTCAAAATAAGTTGTGTCAGCGATATGGAAATAAACGTTTTTGACATATGTCGTTCGGTGGGGCCTTGCAATCAAACTATCTCTGTTCAGATCAGAACGAATCATTCTGTCACCAAATAGAACACCCACAGATGCTCTCATATCCCCTAATGTCGTATCCACTTCATAAGTGATGTGCGATGAGCTGAATCCATATAACGCATTATCCCTCATGGAACGAGCCACTTGAGAACGATAATCTTCTAGAAGATCTTTGTCAAGCTTCTCTCCAATGAGAGGTGTTTCATCTTGTTTTTTGACGAACTTATTGTACATCAATTCTACATCTCTGTTATGCGTTTTGATGTAAACAGAATCGATCACATAGGGCTTGCCGGTTTGAATACTGTATTTTGCAATGGCCTTCCTACTTTTTTTATAAGTCACTTCTGAATTGACCTCTCCATAATAATACCCCTTTGACACAAGATATAACCCTAATTGCTCGTCGGTCTTATTGAAAAGCAAACTGTCAAAGACAACAGGTTGCTCTCCAAATTTATATTTGAACCACTCCCTGAAAAACTTTTTGGGGTTAACCGTATCCTTAAGCGCTACAGATCTGTTGACATATGCATTTTTGCCTTTCTTTCTTGCTTTTGCAATTCTCTTTGAGTTGATCCTTTCTTCTTTCTGCTTCCTCTTAGCGTTTTTTTCACGTAAACGCATGTTTTTACGGAACCGCTTGTTTGCCACTCGAGTTGAGTCGACCATATTGAACGCAAGCAGTTTAAACTTAAAACCGAAAGATCTAAGGTTGGGCTTTTGACGCACAATGGCATACAGATCATCGTTGTCGAGATCATCGCCATTCACTTCCATGACATTCTTTTTCAGGATATATCTGTTTTCAGGAACAAATCGCGTTTGACGGCAACTGGCCAGAAGCACAAGAATTAAAAGAATATATGTAAGTTTGAATAGCCTCAAGAGGATCATTTATAAGCAAAAATAATACAAAACAATTGGTGTCAGGTATTTCAAAAAATAAGATCAAATTTATTCGTTCGCTACATCAAAAAAAATACCGCGATGAAAACAGCCTTTTTATGGTTGAAGGCGTCAAAATGATCCAAGAAGCGTTAAGAGATCGTAATGAGCTCATACAGGAGATCTATACGACTGATCCAACTGTTTTTGAGAATGATCGCAAGGAACGAATCCATGTGATCTCAGCAAAAGAATTAGAACAGATCTCTGCCTTAAAAACACCTCAAAAAGCATTGGCAATCCTTGCGTACAAAAAGGACAACGAGGTGGATACAAATGGCATCATACTAGCCCTGGATGGCATTCAGGATCCGGGAAATTTTGGTACCATCGTACGAACGGCAGAATGGTTTGGAATTCAAACGATCATTTGCTCTGAAGACGCGGTTGATCAATACAATCCGAAATGTGTTCAAGCCTCAATGGGGTCTATGCTCCGATTAACGATCTCGTACAAAGCGTTAGCCCCATTCATTGAAAGCTACGATAATCCGGTTTATGGAACTCTGTTATCCGGTAACGATTGCTATCAGGAAGACTTCACTGAAAACGGAATGATCGTTATGGGAAATGAAGGAAACGGTATTTCGGACGCTATACTACCATTGATCAATAAACCTTTACTGATCCCCGGTTCCGGAAAAACTGAGTCCCTAAATGTGAGTATAGCCACAGGGATCATATTGAGTGAATTTAAGCGAAGGAGGTTATTATGAGATTGATGAATGCAGAAGAAGCCCTTCGTAATGTCAGATCGAACGATCACATTTTCATTCATACAGGTGTTGCGATTCCTCAAAAGTTGGTCGCTGAGCTTGCCTCGAGGCATAATGAATTGAACAATGTCACGATCTATCAACTACATACAGAAGGAGAAGCACCTTATGCACTTCCTGAAATGGCCGATACCTTTTGCATCAGAGCTTTCTTTGTAGGAAAAAGTACACGACATGCTGTGCAATCGAACCAAGGAAGCTACATACCGATATTTCTAAGTGAGATTCCTAACTTGTTCAGAAGTGGAAACATTGATCTGAATGTAGCGCTCATCTCCGTTTCTCCGCCTGATAAAAATGGCTTCTGTTCACTGGGTCCGTCAGTAGATATATCTCTGGCAGCCATCGAAACAGCCGATCTTGTGATCGCACAAATCAATAACTTTATTCCTCGAACGTATGGGGATGCACTCATCCCTTCAAGTCTGATCGACATTGGGGTTGAATTCGACGAAGAACTGCCCTATTCATCCGAATCCGAGATCGGAACCAAGGAACGAGAAATCGGTAGACACATCGTTGAATTGATCGAAGATGGATCTACTTTACAAATGGGGATCGGTGCCATTCCCAACGCGGTGCTTGCTAGTCTCGGTAACCATAAAGACCTTGGTATTCACAGTGAAATGTTCTCTGATGGGATCCTTGCTTTGATCGAAAAGGAAGTCATCAATGGAAGATTGAAGAAATTCGACAAAGGATTTATAGTGGGATCTTTCGCTATTGGGACGAAAGCATTGTTTGATTTCATGCATGACAATCCGATGATCAAAATGATGGATTCTTCCTACGTTAATGACACGGACGTGATCAGGAAAAACCCAAAAGTCGTTGCCATCAACAGTGCGATCGAGCTGGACCTTACCGGACAGGTATGCGCTGACTCGATTGGGAACTGTATTTTCTCGGGAGTTGGCGGACAAATGGATTTCATTCGGGGTGCTGCCTTATCAGAAGGAGGTAAGCCGATCATTGCACTACCGTCAGTCACTAATAAAGGTGAATCGAAGATCGTTCCGTACCTAAAAACCGGAGCGGGCGTGGTAACCACGAGAGCACACGTGCATTGGGTGGTGACAGAGTACGGTGC
>SBFR01000161.1 GCA_006227105.1 Bacteroidota bacterium | reverse complement strand
CCCATGGTCCCTGAAGTAGGACCGGAGTTCGTAACAGGCAGTACGCGTATGAAATCCGGTACAGCTCAAAAACTTGTGCTGAATATGATCTCAACCTCTCTCATGATCAAGCTGGGAAGAGTGAAAGGAAACAAAATGGTCGATATGCAGCTTTCCAACAACAAACTTGTTGACAGAGGTGCAAGAATGATCATGGAAGCCCTTGAGATCGATTATGCTTTAGCAGAAGAATTACTTCAGGAATACGGTTCAGTTCGTAAAGCAATAGATTCCTATAAGCCATAAAAAAAAGGCCCGAAGGCCTTTCCATTATTTGTTTGTATTGATGTATTCTCTGAATTCGAGTTTTGACGCATCAAATGTGAACAGCTTCATCAGATTTTTCGAGTTCTCCTTATCGATGATACGATGATGCATATATTTTGAAAGTTCCAATCGATCGGCTTCAAACGTAAACACTTCAATAATTTCGTACGCTTGAGATGCTGTTAGGCATTTCCCTTTGAAATCTTTAATCACTAACCCCTTCTTGTCCTCGTCAAATGTGAATTCATTCAGGTCAGCTATATAGCTTTTGGAATCTCCCAAAATGTCAGAACATGTTACAACAGAATTATTCGATTGATTCGAATTCGACTGAACCACTTGTCCCTGTCCATTACTCGAAACTGTATTCGTCTGGGTTACTGTTGTTTGAGTAGTCTGGGTTGTTTGCTGATTTTGCATTCCCGTTCCCGACATATTTACGTTCATATCGATATTCTCAGATCCATTTTGCGTTCCAATTTCAGTTACATTGATCGACACATTCATCCCCATGTTTTCTCCATTTTCAGAACCATTCATATTTACAGACATATTCACAGTTTCTGAGGAGGAATTTTCAGTATTCTGTCCAGAGGCATTCACATTCGTGTTGATATTGACATTTTCAGACGACCCCCCATTTCCCATTGTTGTGGACTGATTGATCTGAGCATTTCCGTTAGAATTGTTTTGTCCAGACTGTGTAACAGCGGTATTTGTTGTAATTGTCTCTGAAGTTGTAACCACAGCATCAGAATAAATCGCTGAATTGTTTGGACGATAAACAACACTATTCTCTGTTTGCTGACCGGATGCAGGCTCCATTCCGATCAATTGTAACTTTCCTTTCCCCTTCTTGAATACAACTCTGGTAGTAATGTATGATGGCTCTTCAATAAAGAAATTCTTATCGATATCCTTTGTTTTTCCATCCGAGAAGATCAACTTCATGCTGTACGATCCGTTTGCAATTCCTGACACCGCAACATTTGTCTGAGGTATCGAATTCTGCTTTATACCATTAAGAATGACATAAAACTGTTGTCCACCATTGTTAAAAACAGTAATTGTACTCTGTGAATAGACAATTGAAGCGACAATAAAGAATAAAAGGGTAACACTATATTTCATATTAAAAGTTTTTTTTTCGGGAATAACTAATATCATACCAAAGTACTGATTTCTAAGTATTCAACTTGTCTTCGTTTAAACAATTTGTAAAGACCATACATACATTACAACCTTTCGGATTAAATTTACCATTGATGCGTTTTGCAATTGTAGATATAGAAACAACCGGAGGGAGTCCAAAGAATTCCAAAATCACGGAAATTGCTGTGTATGTTCATGATGGAAAAGAAATTGTGGACGAGTTTGTTTCTTTGGTCAACCCGGAAATGAAGATCCCTGAATTCATTACGAAATTGACCGGTATCAGTGATCAAATGGTATCCGACGCTCCCAAGTTCTATGAAATTGCAAAAAAGGTAATTGAGATAACAGAGAACTGCATTTTTGTGGCGCACAATGTCGGGTTCGACTATAACATCCTTCGAAACGAATACAAGACACTTGGCTTTGACTACCGAAGACCGCATTTATGTACGGTTAGAGCATCCAGGTTCGTCATTCCAGGAATGGCATCCTACAGTTTGGGAAAACTAACAGCTCAGCTCGGAATTAAGATTAATGGTCGTCATAGGGCAGGTGGAGATGCACTTGCAACGGCTCATTTATTTACTCTTTTGATCGAAAAAGATCCTTCGAATCTTGAAACTTTTATTCAAAAAGAAGTAAATCCAAAGATCCTGCATCCAAATCTTGATCTTGAAATTCTCGAAGAACTCCCATTGAAAACAGGAGTTTACAAGTTTTTTAACGAATTCAATCAACTCATTTATATTGGTAAAAGTAATCAGATCAAAAAAAGAGTTGAACAGCATCTGAGGAATACCCATACCAAGAAAGGGATCCAAATGAGATCTGAGATCGCAAGGATCGAATACATCTTAACTGGATCAGAGCTCATCGCACTATTGTTAGAATCAGATCTGATCAAACAACATCAACCCGTTTATAACCGTTCATTGCGCAAAAATAGATTCCCATACGGTCTCTATGATTACACCGATGAAAATGGTTACCGCAGATTGTTCGTTGGCAAACAACAAGGAGCCAATCAAATTCCGTTAACCAGCTTTACGACAAAAGCAGAAGGTCAAAAATACCTTGAGCATACATGTGAAAGATTGGAGTTATGCCAAAAGTTATGTGACCTCTACCCCACTAAATCCGCATGCTTTCACCATTCCATCAAAAAATGTAAGGGTGCCTGTATAGGAGAGGAAAGCCCTGAAGATTACAATCCAAGAGTAGATTCATTCATTAATGACCTTTTATTGAATGAACGCAGTTTTTACATCATGGACAAAGGGAGACATCGTTCTGAAAAAAGCCTGGTACTCGTCGAAAGAGGAATCTTATGTGGCTATGGTTACGCGCCTTATCATTTCAACTCAATGCCAATGTACAGGTGGAAACACTTTATAGAATTGCACGAAGAGAATAAGGACTCCAAAATGATACTTAACGCCTATCTAAGGAAAAATCCAGAGTTGAATTTGATCAGCTGTTAATGGATCACACCGTCCACCACTTTATGCAATAATAGCATCGTAATTATTATTCCGAAAAAGACGATCATAACTTACGTTTAATAGTATGACGTAGCCAAAGCATAAACGGTTGGCATAAAAAAAAGGGGGAAGATAATTCTTCCCCCTTTTTTATTTTGTATGTCTTAATTATGCCTTGATCTTTCTTGATAGATCGATCAACAACGGTGTTGCAATACACAATGAAGAGTATGTTCCAACTCCAACACCGATCATCAAAGCAAAAATAAATCCTTTGATCGCAGCTCCACCTAAAATAAAGATGATCAACAATACAATAAATGTTGTCATCGAGGTATTGATCGTTCTTGAAAGAGTTGAGTTCAACGAGTTGTTGATCTGCTCACCGTGAGACAAATGCTTGTGCAGATTCAAGTTCTCACGAATACGGTCAAACACGATCACCGTATCGTTGATCGAATATCCGATCACGGTAAGGATAGCAGCGATAAATGCCTGGTCAACATCCATGTTGAAAGGCAAGATACCATGGAAAATTGCAAAAGCAGATAGTACCAGGATCACGTCGTGCATCATCGCAAGGATCGCACCCATTGAATACTGCCACTTACCAAATCTCATTAAGATGTAAGCAAAGATGATGATCAATGATAAGATGATAGCGATCATTGACCCTGAGATCAATTCCTCAGAAACAGAAGCAGATACACTTCTTGATTCCTGAATTTCATAAGCTCCAAGCTTATCTTTCGCCTTGTTCAACCCTTCTTTCAACTTCTCTGTAACTTCATTACCTGCAGTTTCATCAGCCAATTTGTAGTTTGTAATGATCTCAACGAAGTAATTATTTGATTTCGTTTTTGCATCGATCGAAGCAACTTTTCCATTCTCAACAAAAACAGTTGACAACTGGTCTTTCAAATAATTCAATTCATTACCCGCAGCATTTTCGAACTTCACTCCGAACGTACGACCACCAGAGAATTCAACACTTGGATTAAGTCCTTTTGTCAACAATGAGATCAAACCTCCAGCAACAAGTACACCTGAAATTACATAGTACAACTTTCTTTTACCTACCCAATCAAAACTGAACCCTTTGAATGCATTCTGAGTCATTTTGTTTCCAAAGTCAATGTTCATTCCTTTCGACAACATCCATTCCATGATCAATCTTGAGATCACAAGAGCAGCAAATACCGATGTGAAAATACCAATGATCAATGTGGTAGCGAATGACTCAATTGGTCCAGAACCAAAGATCTTAAGTACGATTGCCGTCAATAATGTTGTAACGTTCGCATCGATGATCGATGAAAGAGCTTTGCTGAATCCTTCAGAAACTGCCGAAGCAACATCTTTCCCTGCAGCTTGTTCTTCACGAATTCTTTCAAAGACAAGTACGTTAGCATCAACCGCCATACCGATCGTCAATACGATACCCGCAATACCCGCCAAAGTAAGAACTGCTCCGAAAGAGGCAAGGGATCCAAAAATGAATAGGATGTTCGCGAAAAGAGCGATATCAGCAATGATACCAGCCTTCCCATAATAGAAGAACATATAAAGGAATACAACAATAAATGCAATAACGAATGAGATCAAACCGGCGCGAATGTTTTCTGCTCCGATCGTAGGACCAACTTTCGTCTGCTCTTTGATCACACACGGTGCAGGAAGTGCTCCACCGTTCAATAGACCAGCAAGGTCTTTTGCATCATCGATCGTGAATGAACCTGAGATTTGAGTATTTCCACCAGTGATCGCATTGATCACTCTTGGTGCACTATACACAACATCATCCATTGTGATTGCAACGATACGATCAACGTTATCAGAAGTCATCATTGCCCACTTATCTGCACCTTCTTCCGTCATTGAAAGATCTACCGTGATCTTACCATTGGTCTGATCATATCCTGTAGAAGCAGTTTTAATGTCTTTACCTCCTACTTTTGCTTTACCTGTTTCAGGAACTCTGATCGCATAAAGCATGTATGCTTTTTCCTTTGATTTTGTATCAATATTTTCAAGATCAGCAGACCACATGAACTTAAGGTCTTCAGGGAAAATAGACATGATGTCTGATCTGTTCAAAATTGCATCAACTGCACTCTTGTCTTCAGGAGAAACAAATCCTAAAGCATAATTACCAGCACTCTTCACATAATCAGCCAATCCTTTTTGAGAACCTCCCAGGTCAGACAACGCTGATAGAGAAGCTGGCTTCAAAGTATCCGTAGAATCGGCAGGAGCTATATCTTCTGATTTAACTTCTTTCTGTCTTGAAGTCATTGTTGCCTGCTGCCACTGATTAGCGATCTCAGTTGGGAAATAAGTTTCAAAGAACTGAAGGTTCGCTGTTGACTGCAATTTAGCTGCAACCGTAGCCTCATCCTGAACACCTGGAAGTTCGATGTAAAGTCTGTTATTCGCAGGGTCTTTCTGAATGTTAGGCTGAGCAACACCGAACTGGTTGATACGACGATTCATGATCTGTTCAACACCATCCATTGAAGAAGAAGCGATCTTTCTTAAGTAATCTTCTACATCGTCATCTGATGACTTCATTCCAAGTCCTTCGATTTCTGTTGTTGACAACAATCTCACCAAAGGCTCACCATTATTCATTTTCTTGTTCTCTTCTCTGAACAGTGTAATGAAGTCTCCACCCTTTGAAGTATAAATGTTGTATGCGCTTTCAAAAGGCTTCTTGAATTGAAGATCTCTCGGATTTCTTGCAAAACTCTTCACCAATTCAGGGATAGAGATTTCCAATGTTACACTCATCCCTCCAACAAGGTCAAGACCAAACGCCAAACTTCTCTTTTTCACTTCAGAGAAAGTAGAACCGAAGATCGGGTAAACCTTTGTTTCTGATTTCTCCTTCAGAATCTGGTTAACGAAAGCAGCCTTCGCTAATTCTTCCGCTTCAGGTTGAGAGAAATCTACAGTTGTGTTATTAGGTAAATAACCAATATTATCATTCGCCTCAGCTTCTTTTTTCAACTCGGCTACTCTTTCATTCGCTTCCTTGGAAGCCTTGTCTTCTACAGAGCTAGAGAACCACGTGAACGACAACTGATAAATACATACTACCGTCAGTAAGATCGTTAAAAACCAAAAAAATCCTTTATTACGCATTTGGTTACAAAAGTTAGTTTATGAATTAAGCCCGCAAATATAGAATTTACCTTCGTTAAAGTCAACTAAGTTGATATCAATTTGGACGAATATCTTCC
>SBFR01000122.1 GCA_006227105.1 Bacteroidota bacterium | reverse complement strand
GGAGAGTTATATTCTGGTTATAGAGAAAAGGGCTATTTCCCTGGAGCGTTCATTAATATGCTTGCTTTCTTAGGATGGAACCCTGGAACAACTCAAGAAATTTTTTCACTGGAAGAACTTTCTGAAGCATTTACATTAGACCGTGTTTCCAAAGCAGGCGCAAAATTCGACCCTGACAAAACTCGTTGGTTTCAGCAGCAATACTTGAGATCAAAATCAGATGAAGAGCTTGCGCAACTTCTTAAGCTTGAAATCGAACAACCGATGTCTGATGAACAACTAAAAGACATTTGTCATATGATGAAAGAACGAGCAACTTTCATTGGTGACATGGTCACCGAGGGAGCATACCTTTTCGCCAGACCAACTTCGTATGATGAATCTACTGTTCAGAAAAAATGGAAGGAGGATTCAACGGCTTTAATGAATGAGTGGATGAACATCATGGAAGGAATTGAACCTTTCAATTCTGAAAACATTGATGTCGCATTCAAAGCCTTCCTTGAATCAAAAGGAATAGGTGTTGGTGCTGTTTTACCTTTGTTCAGATTGCTCCTAACTGGTACGGGCACAGGGCCAAGTATGTTTGAAATCTCTCAATACCTTGGAAAAGAAGAATCCTTGCAAAGAATGCTGTTAGGAATAGAGGCTGTTAATCAGTTGAAAATCAATGCATGAGACACATAATTGAGGTAAATGGAATAAAGTTGTACGCATTCCATGGGTGTCTTGATGAAGAGGGAATGATAGGGGGAAACTACGTTGTTGATGTTATGTTAAATACAAACTTTCATGACGCAGCAATCGAAGATAACCTTCAAAAAACGATCGACTACGTTTTTGTGAACAAGATCGTGGAGGAAGAAATGGAGATTCGTTCTAAATTGATTGAACATGTCGGCCACAGAATTATTCAACGGTTAAAATCATCTTTTCCAACAATTGAGTCTGTTCGTGTCAAGGTCACAAAAATTTCTCCTCCCATCAATGGGAATGTTGAAAATGTAGCAATAATCATAGAAGAGTAATTTACTTCCGGAAAAATTTATAGCTTTGCAACCTAGATGGTCTCGTGGCCGAGAGGCTTAGGCAACGGTCTGCAAAACCGTGTACAGCGGTTCGAATCCGCTCGAGACCTCAGAGCCCTTTTGAAAGAAAGGGCTTTTTTTTGATACCTATGTATTTGAACACAGAAACGACCACTACATTAGCCCTTTTATTGCTCATTGGGTTTGGAAGCTTTTATCTTTACTGGTTCTTTTCTATTTCCGAAAAAATAGATCTTCTTTATCAAAAAAAAAGCACTGGAGATCAGTGGTATGTGAATCGAGTTTTTCACTCAAAGCTTTTTGGTGCATTATCAATGGGGGTACTCCCTTTCCTTGTATTAGAGGGGTTGAATATAAATCCGCTCTCCGAAATAGAAATGGGCTTAACAATCAAATCAAATAAACTTCCATTTGCTATATATTGCGTCATTGGTTACTCTCTATTGTGGGTTCCGTTTGCCTATTTTCAATCGAAATCTCCAAAACACCAGAAACATTTTCCACAAATCAGAACAAAACAGTGGGACAAAATTATTTTCACAAAAGCCATTTCCGGATGGGTAATATACTTGGTCGGATACGAACTTTTGTTTCGATCTCTTTTGTTGTTTCCGTTCGTGTCTATTCTTGGACCCACTTTAGGCGTTACTCTTAATACTTCACTATATTCTGCGGCACATCTTCCAAAGGGAATTGGTGAAACCACCGGCTCAATTATCGTTGGTTTGTTCTTTGGATACGTTGCAATTGAAACAGAAATGATCCTACCCGTCATTATTATGCATTGGGTCATGTCTATAAGTAACTTAATCTTTACCTTAAAGCATCACCCTGACATAAAACTTTAAAAATGAAAACAGATCATTTTCATAACAAAGTTGTTATCATAACCGGCTCTGGACAAGGGATTGGAAAACGAACAGCAGAAATGCTAGCAAAAAGGGGTGCAAAGGTTGTGATCAATTCAAGGCATCAGGAAAAAGTAACTTCGGTTGTCGAAACCATTAATAATGGGGGCGGAAATGCTATTGGATTAAGTGGAGACGTTTCTAGTTATCATTTCTGTTGTGAGCTTAGAGACTTTACGTTGAGTCACTTTGGTCGAATAGATTACCTGATCAACAATGCAGCCCTGGCGTCGAAGGGAGGAATTCTAGACACGGAGCCTCACCTTTTTACAGAAGTTTATAAGGTCAATGTTTTTGGAGGTCTAAATGCTGCTAAAGCAGTTGTTGAAGAACTTATTAAAACCAAAGGAGGAATATTGTTTATTTCATCTTTAGCTGGTGTGATTGGATTGCCTTCCTACTTTTTATATTCCTCAACCAAGAGCGCAGTGGCGACAATTGCAGAAAGCTTGAGTAATGAATTATATGATGAGGGAGTTTTTGTAGGGGTCCATATACCTGGTTTCACTGAAAACGACCCCGATAAAAACATTATGCTTCCGAATGGCGAAACTGTTGTTTTACCGAAAAGAACCAATGTTAAAGTGTTATCAAGGGACACCACTGTAAAGCGAATTATTCTCCAACTGGAAAAAAGGAAATTCAGGTCCTATTCAAGCTTTTCAGGTTACTTCTTGGAATACTTATACAGGTTGAGCCCTCCTCTTTCTTTGTTGTTCATCCGCATGAACAGACAGCGAATCATGATCAGCGACACTTTTGCAGCTCATCCTATTTATCAGAGAAAAAACCGAAAGAAATAATTCAGTAGTTATCTAATTATCTGAAGTGATGAAAACTTACTGATTGGTGTTTTGTCATTCACAACACCTGTAAAGTAGTATAAGTACGTCCCCGGTTCAACAGGGTTTCCGCTTACATCCATTCCGTTCCAGCTAAAATTCGGATCATTTGAGGTATACACTACCTTATTGGATTTATCCATGATCACCAGGTTAAAATCCTGTATTGCGTAATTTTTAAAATCAATGAAAAACTCATCGTGTTGTCCGTCATTATTTGGCGAAAACACGTTTGGTAATACAAGCTCAATTGTTTGCTTTTCTTGCTTTATTCGAGTATTCTCAGCTTGTTCTTCTTGAACACGAATCTCCTTCTCTTTATTCTCCTTATTTTCCTGGCTTTCGACTACCACAGTCTTTTCTTCTCTTTTTCTTTCTTTTAAAGGAGTATAACTTGGTATAGTCTTGGTCTGTAGGGTGTCTATAGCAATAGTTTCTGTTTGATTTTCCTGATCCTTGTTATTTCCTTTCTCTTCAACAAAAACAGTTTTGTTTTTATCATTATCAAACAAGTCAACGTTCTCCTCATTTTCAGATAAACGCTCTTCTTGAAGAACAACCGCCGACTTTGACTCGGGTTTACTTATCTCTTCTTTCTCTTGGGAAATCAAATAAACCCCGGTAACGATCGCTGCTGTTGAAACCGCACCAATAATCAGTTTAGAAACAATGGAAATTCCCGAAGACGCGACTGATCCAGCGGCAACTTTTGCAGAAACAGCTTCCCAAAGCTCTGGTCTAACCGGAACCTCATGAGAGCCTAATTGCTCACGAAATAGATCTTTTATTTTATCGCTGTTTTCCATGTATCTTTTCAATTCGTTCTCTTAGGTATGCTCGTGCTCTGGAATATTGTGACTTGCTTGTTGACTCGTTCACGCCTAACATTTCTGCTATTTCAGCGTGAGAATATCCTTCAATGGCAAAAAGGTTAAACACCGTTTTGTACCCATCTGGCATACTCATTACCAACTTCATTAGATCTTCAGCCATCAAACTCTCCGCGATATAATCGTTAGAGTCCAATTTAAACTCAACACTATCCACATCGGTGTCTCCCAACAATCTTCCGTTCTTACGGATCTGATCTAGGGCAGTATTCACCATGATCCTCCTTATCCAACCTTCTAACGATCCTTGTTGCTTAAAGGCATCCAACTTTAAAAACACCTTTACAAAACCATCCTGAAGTATGTCCTCGGCTTCATCAATATCCTTTGCATAACGCTGACAAACAGCCAGCATTTTCGGAGCAAACCTTTCAAACAACGTTTTCTGAGCTCTCTGATTTCCTCTAACACATTCGTCTACCAAAGAATAATCATTCATAGTGCTCGTATGATCTGATAGACCTGTATTGTTAGAAAAAGGTTGCACAAAGAATAAAATTACCTTTAAAAACTACTATTTTCGTCGCACCAAGACAAACAGCTAATGGCAAAAACGCTCATTTTACTTTTTTGTGTTTTGTTATCGACAATCACTTTTGCCAGCAAAGTAAACACATTATGCATCAAAACCGGTGATTGGACTGGTTTATTGTCTTTAAATGAAACAACAACACTTCCTTTTAAACTCACCATCCAAAAGTTAGACAAGAAGAAGTACAAGTACACCATTCTAAATGGAAACGAGAAAATAGAACTCAAATCTGATCGAATGATCAATGATTCGCTTGTGCTGGATTTTCCTTCTTTTGACTCTTATCTTGTCTTGAAAGCGGGTAAAAAGGTATTAAAAGGACACTGGTATAATCGAAATAAAAAGAATTACTCCATTCCGTGTAAAATTACCTACGGGTACAAGCATCGATTTGAAAGCCCGCAACTCTATCTCAGTAATTTTATTCCAGCAGACTTCAATGGTAAATGGGAGTGTGACTTTGAGCCCGGCACACCTTCAGTATATAAGGCATCGGGTATTTTCCAGGCACAGGGAAATTACGTAGAGGGAACATTTCTTACAGAAACAGGAGATTATCGCTTTTTAGAAGGAAACATTGTTAGAGATAGCTTGTACCTATCTTGTTTTGATGGTTCCCATGCGTTTCTATTCACTGGACATCTTGTAGATGGAAAGATCCAAGGTAAATTTTATAGTGGAAAACATTGGCAATCCGACTGGACTGCAGTTAGAAATGATAAATTCGAATTAACGAGTCCGGACTCCTTAACTTATCTCGTTTCAAAGGAGGAATTTTCATTTTCATTAAAAGACCTTGATGGAAAGGACTTCATCTTTCCACAAGAAAAATACAATAATAAAGTAACTATTATACAGATCATGGGCACTTGGTGTCCCAACTGTATGGACGAAACAAGGTATTTCAAAGAATTATACGACAAGTATCATTCATCAGGTTTGGAAATCATTTCGGTAGGTTATGAAGTTGGAGATGATTTTAACCAACAATCACAAAAGATAAGAACCCTTAAAGAAAGGTATGATCTGCAATTTACTTTTCTTGTTGGTGGCTCTGCCAATAAAGGGCTCGCTGCTTCTCAGTTTTCAATGCTGAATAACATCATTTCATTTCCCACTGCTATTATTATTGATAAGTCAGGAAACGTAAAAAAGATCCATACAGGTTTTAACGGGCCCGGAACAGGTGAGTATTACACAGAATACACACAGGCCACAGAAGAACTTATTCGAACGCTTTTATCAGAATAATTAACAGCTGATCTTATCCACCCTGCGCTGGTGTCTCCCTCCTTCAAAAGAAGTAGTTAAAAAAGTATCTACCATTTCAATTGCCTCTTCAGTTGAAATAAATCTAGCAGGTAGAGCAATAATGTTTGCATCATTGTGCTCACGTGCCAGTTGGGCAATTTCCTTTTTCCAGCACAACGCAGAGCGAATCCCTTGATGTTTGTTTGCTGTCATGTTAATTCCGTTTCCGGATCCACAGATTATTATTCCAAGCATACCAGGATTGTTCTCAACCATTTCTGCAACAGGATGGGCATAGTCAGGATAATCGATGCTTTCCTCCGAATAGCATCCAAAATCCTTTAGTTCATATCCTTTCTGTTTTAAATATGAGATGAGCTCTTCCTTTAAAGAAAAGCCAGCATGGTCTGCACCAATAGGAATTATCATAACTTGGATTTTAAAATCAAGACAAAGGTATCTTTAATGAACATTTCAATCAAGATATAAACATTATAGAAATTAACAAAAATTCAGTTGGTTGATTCTGTGATAGTTAAGTTTACGGGTAATCAACATACCACATAGAAAAACTGTTTATAAGCGATGAAATCTATTTGAAACTATTTCTTGTTTTCTATCATTTTAATTTCAGATTCAAATAATTACTGAAAGTTCCAACTCTTTTTTCGGGAATATTTGGGTAACTTTTACATATGGTTAATAACAGATTAACAGTGAAATCATCTACTAAAGAAT
>SBFR01000057.1 GCA_006227105.1 Bacteroidota bacterium | reverse complement strand
CCTCTTGAATACATTCCTTCCTTTATTCGAAGAAAGCACGGAGAAGAAGAAATTGTATACGATCTTGATGATTGTGAAGAATACCTGAAGGAGACCTATGGGATTACTGTCTATCAAGAGCAGGTAATGCTATTGTCTCAGAAGCTTGCGGATTTTACCAAAGGTGAAGCGGATACACTCCGTAAGGCAATGGGTAAAAAACAAAAGGATGTCCTGGATAAAATGAAACCGGCATTCCTTGAAAAGGGTGAAGCGAAAGGACATGATCGAGAAAAACTCGAGAAGATATGGAAAGACTGGGAAGCTTTTGCTTCTTACGCCTTTAACAAATCTCACTCTACGTGTTATGCCTGGATCGCATACCAAACAGCATACTTAAAAGCGAATTTTCCTGCGGAGTACATGGCGTCTGTTCTGTCTAATAACATGAATGACATTAAGCAGGTTTCCTTCTTCATGGAAGAATGTAAGCGAATGGGTATTCCTGTATTAGGTCCGGATGTGAATGAATCCAATTATCACTTTACTGTAAATAAAGAAGGTGCGATCCGATTTGGATTAGGAGCTATCAAAGGATTAGGAAGTGGTCCTGTTGAAGCGATCATTCAAGAGAGAGGTGAAAATGGTCCGTTCCAGTCGATTTTCGATATGGCTAAACGAATCAATCTGAGAGTTTGTAATAAAAAGGCTTTTGAAAGTCTTGCATATGCAGGCGGATTCGATTCATTTAAAAATGTGCATAGAGCACAATATTTTCAAGAGGATATTTCCGGTAAGACATTCCTGGAGAATGCGATGCGCTTTGGGGCAAGTTTTCAGGATAATGAATCCTCTTCACAAGTTTCATTATTTGGAGAAAGTTCCGGTGCTAAAATGCCAGAACCCGAAATACCGAAGGCTACTGAGTGGTCCAGTATGTTCAAACTAAAGAAGGAAAAAGAGGTCGTTGGGATCTTCATTTCAGGACATCCTCTGGATGATTTCAGAGTAGAAATCGATGCTTTTTGTAATGGAAACATTTCAATGCTTCATGATCTTGAAAGTCATAAAGGAAAGGATATTCTTGTTCCTGCGATCATCGTTGAAGCAGAACATAGAGTAACAAAAAATGGAGATCCATTCGGCACTTTGATCATAGAAGATTATTCTGATAGTCACAAGCTTTTTCTGTGGAGAGAAAACTATTTGAAGTTCAAGCATTTTTTCCATCCAGGAACTTTTGTAGCATTCAAAGGAAAAATTGAAAAGCCTTTAAGAAGAAATGAGCTTGAATTTGTGGTGAGCACAATTTCATTGCTCCAGGAATTGAAAGATGCAAAAGCTTCAGAGTTAAGTATTAAAGTTTCTTCAAAGGAGCTTGATCAGGTGATGATCACAGATCTTTACAGGCTTTTCACAGAAAATGAAGGTAGGGTATCTGTGAACTTTACGGTATTCGATCCCTTGGATGGAATTGAAGTACGAATGCCATCAAAGACGATAAAGATCGACCCGAATAGTCAATTGTTTAAAGAGTTGCAGAAATTTAATCTGGAATTCAGGTTGTCTTAAGGGATGAGGTCTCTCAATTGAGTCAATTCATCAACCTTTTGAGCATTTCCCACTTGCTGAAAAGAGGCGATCAAGTTAGTGATCATGCGTCGGATAATATCTGAATGTGAACAAGGCTCAAAGTAGGAACGCTCGTGAGGTAAATTGAGCCCATCAAGAAATTCTTTAATGTCCTTCATTCCAAAAATGGTTCCTTTCGAGAATGGATTGATGTAAAACAAAATTCCGTAATCATTCTTTTCTTTGAGGTATTGACCTGATCCATGCTCGTCCATAAAAGCAAGAATGAAGTGATTCGGGAGATTCACGCCGTAAATTGGTAGGTCCAACGACTGTGCAACAATCGAATAGATCAGACATAAACTCAATGGATTTCCTTTTCTTGATTCGATTACTGTATTCAGAAAAGAATTCATTGGAGAATGGAAGTTCTTGGTGTCACCATGAAATTTATATAGGCCGAAATAGATTCGGTTCATGATATTAACCTTCTCAAAAGCGGTCATGCTATCATTTAACTCCAACCAGACATCTCTTCTTAATTGCTGAATAGTTTCGATGATCATTTGCTCATCAAGACCAGGGTATTGATATCTTGAGACGATTATAGCTCCCTTCAACAGATCTTTATCTTCAGATTCAGCCCATTGAGCGAGATCCTTTTTTGTTTCTTCGAATTGGATCTCGTGGATAAGATTTTCGATTCTGCTTTGAAATAGCAGACCCATTGATTCTTGTTCCCATGAACTTTCAAGAAAGGGAATCGCATCTGAACCGTAAGTTCTCAAACGATCTCTTACATGTTCGAAAACGTTTTCATCCGGATCGTCGATCAGCTGGATAAGCGCTTGTATTTCCCTAAGTTCTTTCACCTGCAACAAATATAGATGAGCTATTCAGGTCATTTGGATGCGATACCAAATCTTTATTCATGGAAAAATGTTAATTAAAGTAAAAAAAACTGAAACCTTTTGAATTAACTGGCGTTAGACATGATACGGATCAATTATTAACATCTACAGGTTAAGAAAAGGGAGGCTCCTACAGGGCCTCTTTTTTTTGTTTAAAGATTTTATCAAGACGTAGTTTGGTATGGTTTTTATAACTTCAAAGAAAAAATAAGATCATGAAAGCATTATTTACGAGTTTGGTTGTTTTGTTAATGGTTGCATCATGTAAGTCAGCAGAGGTGGTGACGACTGAAAATAAGGATGTGAATGAGGAAGTTACACAAGATGGTGCTGTAACTGGTGTAGTTTATGTCAATTTAAAAGGATGTCCTGTATTGATCCTGGTGGATAGTGGAACCGATCAGAAAAGACTCTATCCAGTGAATTTGCCGGAGGAATTTAAAGTTGATGGAACAAAGATCTCTTTTAACTATGTCCCGAGTAGGGCTATGCAGCCTGAAGGTTGTACATTAATCGATATGGTAGTTTCAGTGGAAAATGTCCAGAAAACTCGATAATCAGAGAGATTTTAGAAGTTTTCTATAAGCATTCTGATTCGCTTTACTGTAAAAGGCACGCTCGATCTTATATTTTTCTTGCGCCGTTAGATGCCACGATAGTGAGATCCGGTCATTGGAATGTTCCCGTAAATTAAATGTAATTACGTCCAGAGAAAAAGGAAAGGATTTAGCAGCCGCTTCAAGGAGCTGTTCCTGATCGAAGTCTTGAGTTCTTGGGAAATTGCTGTAGATATTTCCAAAAGGTAATGTGATCTTATCAAGCATGGAAACGGAATGATAAGACTCATTGTTCAATATCCTTTTTGTGTCTCGGATTTCAATGATGATCACACCACTTGTGTTTTCTTTGATCCATTCTGTCAATTGGGTGAGGTATTCGATTGTCGTTCTTGTGCCGTAATTGTCTCTGATGCCTGCGTCCATCAATTGCATTTCGGGAACCGTAGGCATGGTTACCATTGGCATAATGAAAGGGAAGGTGGCGTTTGCTCTTAGCACTGAAGAAAATCGGATTTTTTGCGGATCATTTTTCGCAAAGAATGATTGATAGTCAATGTTTTCATAGCTATTTGATCTCTCCTCATTGCTGTTTTTCCTTTCTGTTAAAAATCTCAATGACTGAGACGAGATCAATAATCTTCTCCCGTCGTTTGCTATCGTAGGTGAAAAGATCATTACTGGTACTTTGGCATCTTTTTCCGGTTGAGTGTAATATCCCAGATCATGTCTCAAAATATTTTCTGTATTCTCATGGAGCTGTTCTTCAAAAGCATATCCCCTGTCTTTTGTATAGGAATGTCCATTATGTTCAAACGTTTGAAAACGAACAAACATATCATTTGTAGAAACAGAAAAAGCCAGTTTATTCAATAGGTCTTTGCCTAAGTTTTTCCTGAATGAGCTGTTAAAAAGATCATTGATCTTGTTGTTTCTGTGAAGGTGGATCAATTCTCTGAAGTAAGCAGCTCCAACCATTCCACCTGATGCTCCGGTGATCATTTGGATATGGGAAGTTAATTTACCTCTTGTTCCTTTTTCACAGTTCTGTAGAACAGTAAGTGTCCATAGCGCACTTCGTGAACCCCCTCCGGAAGTATTTATAATGATCAGTTTAGGTTTTTCATTCTTTGTTTTAATCTTCCAGTTTTCCAGTAGAGAGATGAATTCTTTTTTTGAATTGTCGTGAACTGTTGTGTCAGAACCTGAATTTCTGATTCTCTCTACGGAGAACTCTTGTAATTTCTCGGGTGAATAATCCAAGCCGTAGGCATAATTAGTGTACTTGAACATTCCGGTATGAGTGCTCAAATAGTTCATTGAAAAGATCGCGATAAAAATGATCGGGTAAGTCCATCTGTGAAACCAGGACATCATAGCCGAGAAGATCATATGGATCATCGTCAAAAGAAGTACGATGCTCATCGCCGCCGGAGTTTCAAAGACGGGCCAGTCTCTGAAGAAACTTAAAATAAAAAATGTTGATATGGTAAGGATCTCGAAAATTGTAGCGTTGATCCTGTTTTGTGCAAATACTCGCTCAATGACCTCTTTGTCGAGGTGTGTAATGTTTCTGCTTTGATATAATTTGAGGTGTTTTCCGATGTAGATAAAGGGTCTTTTCCGTTCAGTTCTGAAATAATTGTACCATCTAAGTTGTTTGTTGAGTACCGAGCTAATTGGAGTATCCTGTGTTTCTTCATCAGGTTCCACATGCTTGTTTCTCGTTGTAGGAAAAAAATAAAAGATGGATAATAATATGAACAGCAATGCACCCACAAAGACTGATAAGCTAAACATTGTGATCGTTTTCCAATCGGTCAATTCCTGTTGATTTTGAAAAGAGATCATTCTGTACAGGTAAAAGACGAAAAAAGTGATCGGGATCAGCGAGTTGTTCATGCAGAACTTAAAGAACGGTCTGGAAACGGCAGCCAGGAACTGGTATCTGGGTCCAAGTTTAATGTAACTGTATGTGTTGAAGGCCATGGTAAAGCCTCCAAATGAGAAGCCAAGGAGAAAAAAGGCCCAGTTGTTTACTTCTCCTTGGTATTCTGGAGAAAGGAAAAGAAAAGGTACACCAAAGGCGCTGCCAAAACTATCGGCAATGATCGCAAAAAGTAGCGCCCAGTAAAACATTGAAATGAGGTTGTATTTTAGCTGTCCCAGAATTAACTGAAAAGGGAAAAAGGATCTGATGAATCCCCCAACGGTCCATTTAGTGTAATCAAACTTCATTTATATGATGGACGTTTCTTTTTGCATTATGGTTGTGATAGCAAATTCGTGGTAATAAAATCATAAACCAAATAGGCGAGGGCCTTTCCGGTAATCATTTCTTCATTTGGGTTATTTGGTGCCGCTTCAGGTAGGTGCAGGTAACATGTTTGATGAAGAGAAGCAAATGTTTTCACGTAGAATCTTGCTTCATCCATCGATATTCCTGCCGGTGTAAAAGCTGAAGTCGGCATAAATGCAATACTGTCCATATCTAATTCAACGCCTAATTTGAAGTCTATATCCATGGATGTTGACAATGAAGAAATGTCCTGAAGCAAAAGTCCCCTATTTAAAATGTAATCATCCAAAAATGAATAATGGCAATGGTTGTCTTTCAGGAAATCCAGAATGAATTGATTGTTGTAGGCTTTATGCAGTCCAATTGCATGATATTTCTCAATGTGTCCGAATTCTATTGCATGTGAAAAGGGATTTCCACTATGTCTTCTATCTGTTTTTCTGCAATCCGCATGAGGATCGAGATTAACAACATTGATCCTTTTGTTTTTTGCAAAATGAGCAATGATCGGATATGCATTGTTGTGTCCACCTCCAATTACGATAAGGCATTGGTCTTTCGTTAAAAGATCCTGAAGTACGTCAAGCACCAGACTGTCGAGCTCTTGAACTATCTGAGCCCCTTGATCTGCTGATTTAAATTTTGTGTTTTGTTGTATTTCACCTGCAATACAGATCTCACTTCCATTCAGAAACTGATTGGATTGCATGGAAAGAAATCGGATTAAAAAGGAGTGGAAACCATTTTCGGAACCGGGCCTTCCTAAATTTGACTGAGGACCTATGGATTCAGAGATCCCCAATATTACATACTTCACCGAAGGATCATTTGCATTGATTTTAACCCTTTGTCCAATCCGCTCTTCTCCCTCTCTTATTGTAAACAGGGAGGAAAGTTTCTCAGTATTGAAAGAATGAAATTCAAAAGCGTGGTCAGATCTCATAGCGCGACATTAGGTCTAAAAAATAATTTGGAGGACTCAGTGGTTTCATTGTTTTCTTTGAGACAAAGACAAGGGTGGTAGATGCTGTTGAAATCAATTTGCCAGATTCGTTGATGATTGAATATTCAAAAAGGATCCGAGGGCCATTGATCTCAGTTATTTTGGTTTTAATTGTTAATTCATCGTCATATTTGGCAGGTCCAAGGTACTTTACCTGAAATTCGGATACTGGAAGCATGATACCATTTTCTTCCAATTGACGGTAACTCATTCCTGTTTTTCTCAATGCTTCAACACGTCCTACTTCGAAATAAGTAGCGTAATTTCCGTAATAGCAATATCCCATCTGATCTGTTTCGGCATATCGAACCCTTAATTTGGTTTCTTCTTCGAAAGAATATTTCATGTGTGTAACTCGCAGATTCTTTTGTTAAATATACTATTCTTGTTGGGATAATTGTTGATTAATGCGTATTTTCGAAGGAGCAAAATAAATGGATGAAAAGAAGTTGAAATTTAACTTCAGAGGGGTAAGTTGCTAACAGATAATCTGTTCGTTAATTGATTCAACGAAATATTTAATTTACAAGTAAAACTTTTTTAAAAGTCAACCCCAAACTGATTTTTTTTTTCACTTTTTTCTGTAAATATTTGTTCCGCTGAAGGAGGTCGGTTTTTTATCGATCAGAATAGACTTCTAAAACAAATAATAACCATTACTAAAAAGGATTTTTCGATGAGTAACAATCATGAAGTTGTATGGAGTGCTTGTCTCAAAGTAATAAAGGATAATATTCCTCCACCTGCGTTTAAAACCTGGTTTGAGCCAATAGCACCTGTAAAGCTTGAGAACAATATTCTGACGATTCAGGTTCCGTCACATTTTTTCTATGAGTGGCTGGAAGAAAACTATATTACTCTGTTGAAAAAGGTTATTAAGAAGGAGCTTGGCCCTGAAGGATCACTTGAGTACAGTATTGTAATGGAGAATAATTCGACCAATTCAACTCCATATACGGTTAAACTACCTGCATTGAATAAGAAGTCATTGAAAAATGCTCCAGTAACAATGCCGATTGATCTGAATGAAAATCAGATCAGAAATCCATTTATTATTCCGGGATTAAAGAAGGTAAATGTTGATTCCAATCTGAATCCATCTTATTCATTCGATAATTTCGTTGAAGGAGATTGTAACCGTCTTGCACGTGCATCTGGTTTTGCTGTAGCAAATAAGCCGGGAGGAACAGCTTTTAATCCACTATTGATCTACGGTGGAGTTGGATTAGGGAAAACCCATCTTGCTCATGCGATTGGTATTGCGATTAAAAATCAGTTCCCGAACAAGACTGTTTTATACGTTGGATCTGAGAAATTTGCTCATCAGTTCATTGATGCGTTGAAGAATCAGACAACGAATGATTTTATCCATTTCTATCAGATGATCGATGTATTGATCATTGATGATGTGCAGTTCTTCTCTGGAAAAGAGAAAACGCAGGATGTGTTCTTCCATATTTTCAATCACTTGCACCAAAACGGAAAGCAGATCATCCTTACATCTGATAAGCCGCCAGTAGAAATGCAAGGAATGGAGCAGCGACTTCTTTCACGCTTTAAGTGGGGATTGTCTGCAGACCTTGGAACTCCTGATCTTGAAACGAGAATTGCGATCCTTGAGAAGAAGATGTATGGAAATGGTATTGAGCTACCACGCGATGTAGTTGAATATCTTGCCTACTCGATCAATACGAATGTGCGCGAAATGGAAGGTGCGTTGAATACGCTACTTGCTCAGGCATCTTTGAATAAGAAAGCGATCACTCTTGAACTTGCGAAGCAAATGGTTGACAAGTTCGTGAAGAATACAGCGAGAGAAGTTTCGATTGAATACATTCAGAAAGTGGTTTGTGATTATTTCGATCTACCAATTGAAATGCTGAAGTCAAAAACAAGAAAGAGAGAAGTGGTTCAGGCTCGTCAGATCTCAATGTACTTCTCAAAGAAAATGACGAAGTCTTCATTAGCAAATATTGGAGCACATTGTGGAGGAAAAGATCACGCGACAGTACTTCATGCTTGTCGTACGGTAATGAACCTTTCTGAGACAGATAAGCAGTTCAGAGTATATCTCGAAGACTTAGAGAAAAAACTAACAATTCAATAAATATTTAGCCATCGTTTTTTACGGTGGCTTTTTTGTCTAATTAAAACCTAACAATTATGAATGAAGCAAATTTGATCTTCAATACTGTCATCATTTTACTTTTGGTGGTATTCCTTTTGAAGTCAGTGGTAATTGTTCGAGAAGCTACGGCTGTAGTTATTGAACGACTTGGTAAATACAACAGAATAGCGACATCAGGTTTCAGCTTGCTGATCCCTTTTATTGACAGAAAAGCTGCGATTATCAATCTTCGCGTTCAACAATTGGATGTAACTGTGGAAACCAAAACGAAGGACAATGTGTTTGTTAACCTACAGGTGTCTGTGCAGTTTCGAGTGGGAAAAGACCAGGTAAAAGAAGCACACTACTCATTGGATAATCCTCGCAATCAGATCGCTTCGTATGTATTTGATGATGTACGAGCTGAGGTTCCTCGCTTGGATTTGGATGATGTATTCGCAAAAAAGGAAGATATCGCATTAGCAGTGCAGCGAAACATCCACGACAGTATGGATGAGTATGGTTACCATATTCTTAAAGCGTTGATCACTGATATTGATCCGGATCATAAAGTGAAGGAATCAATGAACAGAATTAACGCTGCAAAAAGAGAAAAGGAAGCTGCGGCAGAAGAAGGTGAAGCTAAAAAGATCAAGATCATCAAGGAAGCAGAAGCAGAAGCTGAATCAAAAAGATTATCCGGAGAAGGTATTGCTCGCCAGCGTTTGGAGATCGTTAGAGGATTCAAAGAATCAGTTGAAGATTTCCATAAGTCACTTGAGACAGTTACTCACGAGGAAATTATGCAGTTCGTTTTGATGACTCAATATTTTGATACAATCAAAGATATTGGAGCAAACTCAAAGAATTCTTCAATCCTTATGCCTCACTCACCAGGAGGTATGAAAGACTTTCAAGAGCAGATCATCAATGGAACTTTTATAGGAAGTCAAATGAAAGATGATATCGGGAAAACTAATCCCCCAAGAAAAAAGGACGCTGAATAAGCGTCCTTTTTTTATTGTTCTATGAAGTTTAATAAAGTGGTCAAGTAGTTGGAATATCCCATGATAAACGGTGTGTCTTCATGATCTCCACCTGGAACACGTACTGCAGTTTTAGAAGGTCCCTGATAGTTGTTATAAACAATTTCACCGTGTTTGTCTATCGCTAGGAAACTATCAGCCTCTCCATGGATCCACAATAATGGGATGTTTACCTTTTTGATCTCTTCGGCATTATCGATCTTAACATTAACAAAATAGCTCGAAGGTAATGCAAGGATCGAAGCATCCTGGATCATTTTCTCAGCAGAAGCAAAAGGTGCTTCAAGGATCATCTTAGAAGGGGCTAAAGCAAATTCAGTTGGATTCCCAGCAACTTCACAGGTTGGAGCCGAGCCCAGTGAGAAACCAAAGATTACCAAACGATCACTTGTCAATCCGTTATCTTTTAGCCATTGCAGAGCACCATTTACAGCATCATACATGTTTTGTTCGGTAGGATCGCCCTCAGACATTCCATACCCCGGATAATCGACCATTAACACGCCGAATCGACTTTTACCACCCATGTTGGAGTATAGTTTCTGACGTGGCCAGTAAAAATCAATGTTGTCAGCAGTACCATGACAATAAAGGATGACTGTATCAACTGCAATCCGTGAAAGTTCTCCGGTGTATAATGCGGAAATATTTAGGTTTTGTCCTTCAGACTGGATTGGAATATTGATCAGATGTATCATAGAATCAGCTACATCATATTCACTTCCTACTTCAAGAGTGATTCGTCCTGTATAATCGTCAAGTAAGTATTGATCAGCTTTAACGTTATTGAATAGGAAATCGTCCAGTCGTTTTCTGCATGATGCAATAAGAAGTACGAGAGAAATTCCGATGAATAATATTTTTTTCATTTTCATAGTTTGTAATTAACACCAAAATAAAGACCTAAACCACCATGATTACCTAAAATGCTTTTATAATCCACAACGATCTTTTCGTTTGAAACATACGGTGCTAGAATTTTAGCTTCCAATGTATAGTTCCATTTGCCTCGATCGAAAGTATGTCCGATTTGTGGAGAGCAGATGATACGCTGTTGCACCTTTGTGTCATTCGCACCTTCAGCGCGTAATTCGAACCAGTTGCTTAATCCGAAATACAAGTAATTCACTTTTGATTTACCATCCTTTTCTTTGTTGTGGTAATCCATGTAATAGTTGGCATCCAGTTGCGGATATAAACTTGCCCTTTTTTCGAACACATCGATCATGAAGTTCAATTCTGGAGCAATACTTACCCCTTTCGTGTTGCTTTCATTTTTCCAGATACTGTGACTTGTGCCAAAATCAAACTGAACAACTCCAAAGACAGAAGCAGTGGTATGGAAATTACCATAAACGGTAGTCTTAGGAGTTAATCCATAACCGTATCCAAAAGTTGTATAGGGTATCGGCATCGTTGCAATTCCTGGAACATTGATCACAGGTCCACCGAAACTTGCTGTAACAGCATGTTGTTTATGTTCTAGAGGTTTAACAAAACGGGTAGGAGCACATGCGGTGATAAATCCAATAAGTCCAATGAAAACAAGGGTTTTATGGATTTTTATTGGTTGAACAAATTCTTGGTTAAACATTCTGGTTAAATTTAGCGTGAAGATAAATATTCGTGGAAGATCTGCATTACAAAACATTAAAATTGCTTTCTGAAGGTGAGTACCGAGAGAAAGGATCAAAGTTTATTGCTTACGCAGTGCCTTGTAAATCTGAAGAAGAAGCCAAAGGCTACCTCAATGAATGGAGTAAGGCACATCACCAGGCCAGGCATGTGTGTTATGCATATCGTTTTGGTCATGAAATGAAGGTGTTTAGAGCAAATGACGATGGTGAGCCTTCGAATTCAGCCGGGGCACCAATACTGGGGCAGATCCAGTCGTTTGAATTAACAGATGTGCTCATCGGTGTCGTGCGATATTTTGGAGGTACAAAGTTAGGAGTAGGAGGATTGATCAATGCCTATAGAACCGCCGCAAAGGAAGCGCTGGAATTAGGTGAAATTATCGAATTACCAGTGCTGAAATCGGTGAAAGTGGAGTTTAGCTACGATCAGATGCCTGATGTGATGAAATTGATCAAATCACATGAGCTGTCAACTAGAAATAATGATTTTGGATTGAATTGTAGTTTTTCTGTCGATCTCCCGATCCTCAGGTCAGAACACATAAGTCAATTGTTGAAGGAAATTGACGGAGTTGAAGTAACGGAAGAAAATTAAAAGAATGGAATTATTAAAAAAGCTTGTTGAGATTAGGGGTGCTTCTGGAGATGAGGCCGGAATCAAGGAATTTATTGCAGATTATGTAAGAACTAACTCAAAAAACTGGTTGAGTGTTCCTGAGATCGTGGAGGGAGACGATTTTCAGGATTGTTTGATTCTCATTTTCGGAAAACCACGAACAGCAATATATGCCCATACGGATACGATTGGATTTACTTCTGGTTATGGAAAAGATCTGATCAAAATTGGAGGTCCAAGGCTGAATGATGGGATTCAGCTGGTAGGTTCAGACTCGAAAGGAGAAATAGAAACCGAGCTATTAGTGATCGAAGATGAGGATGGAGGGAAAGATCTGCAGTATGTATTTGATCGTGAGATCGATAGAGGAACAATTTTGACATTTAAGCCCGATTTCAGAGAAACGGATGAATATATTCAGTCTCCGTACATGGATAACAGACTTGGGGTATGGTCCGCTTTAAAAGTGGCTGAAACACTTGAAAATGGAGCAATTGTCTTTTCAACTTATGAAGAACACGGTGGAAATAGTGTCGGTTTTTGCGCAAAGTACTTATACGACAAATACAAGCTTCGTCAATCACTGATCTCAGATATCACTTGGGTGACAGAAGGAGTTAAACATGGGGGAGGAGTCGCAATAAGCATGCGAGACAGTGGTATTCCAAGGAAAAAATACCTGGACAGAATAATTGCTTTAGCAACAGAGTCTGGAATTAAATTTCAATTGGAAGTTGAATCTGCCGGAGGAAGTGATGGAACACAATTACAGCGATCTGATTTACCGATTGACTGGTGTTTTATTGGTGCTCCTGAAGATAATGTACATACACCTGATGAAAAAGTATTCAAGTATGATATCATGTGTATGGTAGAATTGTATAAATTTCTGATGAAAACACTTTGATATTCAATTCAGTAAAAATAATTGCGGGAGTTGAAGTATTGTTTTTATTTTCAATCCATCCAATAGGGAAAACATGAAAGAATTTTGTCAGCTATACGCTTATAATAGGGATCAGTTAGAAATTATTCAGAAGGATGAAAAATTCTTTTCTGACAAAGGGAATTTCAATGTTGATGCCCTGAAGGATGATATGGTCCACTGGCTAAATTTTCATCGTATAACTGAAAGGAATGAGATCGAGAAATTTTGGATGAATCAAGGGTTTCACAGGGTATCACTGGAAGATGTGTTCACTGAGAAAATGAGACCAAAAGTTGAAGAATTTGACGACTATATCTTTTTTTCTATCCAGTCGGCATTGCCTGTGAACGAAGAAAATTACCTTTTACAAAAAGAACAGATGAGTTTTGTTCTAGGTAAGAATTACTTGATATCATTTCAGGAACGGTCTTCCGATCATTTTTCGGATTTAAGGGAGAGAATTCATAATTCGGTGGGCCGAACGCGTGAAAAGGAGGCTGATTTTTTATTATTTAAAATGTTGGATGCGATCGTGGACAATTATTTTGAGGTCCTCGATAATATTTCAGAATTAATAACAAGTTTGGAGTCAAGGATCATGAGGGCTTCCTCTCGACATACGCTAAGTTCGATTGAAAATCAAAAAAGAAAATTAATAGAACTAAGAAAGATCGTAATTCCAATGAAGGACATCGCAATCAATCTGGAGCGACAAACCAATGATTTTTTATCGAAGGAGAACCAGCCCTATTTCTCAGATCTTAAGGATAGCTGTCTGTCGATTTTGGATGAGATCGAAAGTAATAAACAGGCATTAGAGAGTTTGACTAATCTTTATTATGCAGATCAGAGTCAACGGATGAATGAGATCATGAAGGTTCTAACTGTTGTGAGTACGATATTTATTCCATTGACTTTCATTGTTGGCGTATATGGGATGAACTTTAAGTACATGCCTGAACTCGAATATCACTATGGATATTATGTGGTAGTTGCAAGTATGTTCTTTATCGGACTTGCTCTGCTACTGTTCTTTATAAAACGAGGTTGGCTCAAGAAGAAATAAAAAAAAGGCCGCGTTTGCGGCCTTTTCATTTATCTGAATTCGATTACTAAACCAATACTTTAGGTGCAGCAGCCAGGATCTCCTGACTTGTTTCTGCAGCATATTTTTCGAAGTTCTTAACGAACTTTGAAGCAAGGTTATTAGCAGTTTCGTCATAAGCAGACTTGTCAGCCCAAGTACCTCTTGGATTTAGGATCTCAGAAGGAACACCTTCGCAAGAAGTAGGCATCATCAAATCAAATACAGGAAGTTTTTCAAAAGAAACATTATCTAGCTTTCCAGTCATGGCAGCGGTGATCATTGCACGAGTATAAGAAAGCTTCATTCGGCTTCCAACTCCGTAAGAACCACCGGTCCATCCTGTATTGATCAACCAAACTTTAATATCTGTTCCTTCCAGTTTTTCACCAAGAAGTTTTGCATACTTCGCAGGATGCAATGGAAGAAATGCTGCTCCAAAACATGCAGAGAATGTCGTTGTTGGCTCAGTAATACCAACTTCAGTTCCAGCAACCTTAGCAGTATAACCTGACATGAAGTGATACATTGCCTGTTCTTTCGTCAAACGAGAGATTGGAGGTAACACTCCAAAAGCATCAGCTGTAAGGAAGAAAATATTCTTAGGCGCATTTCCAACAGAAGGAACCGCAATATTATCAATGTAATGAATCGGATAAGAAACTCTTGTGTTTTCTGTGATCGAACCGTCAGCATAATCAGGAGTCGAAGTTCCATCTACGAAACCAATGTTCTCCAGGATAGACCCAAACTTAATTGCATCATAGATCTGTGGTTCCTTTTCTCTTGATAGGTCGATCGTTTTGGCGTAACATCCACCTTCAAAATTGAAGACAGAATCGTTTGCCCAGCCGTGTTCGTCATCTCCGATCAATCGACGATTCTCGTCAGAAGAAAGCGTTGTTTTTCCTGTACCAGAAAGTCCAAAGAAGATGGCTGTATCATGCTCTTCATTCCCAATGTTTGCAGAGCAGTGCATTGACAAAACTCCTTTCTCATGAGGAAGAACATAATTCAATACAGAGAAGATTCCTTTTTTGATCTCTCCTGTATACCCAGTTCCACCGATGATGATCATCTTTTTCGTGAAGTTCAAGATAGCAAAGTTGTGCTGTCTTGTTCCGTCGATCTCAGGATCAGCAAGGAATCCAGGAGCACACACAATGTGCCATTCAGGATCAAAATTCTCAATTTGCTCAGCAGTTGGACGAAGGAACATGTTGTAAGCGAACATGTTAGACCAAGGGAATTCCGTTACAACACGGATATTCATTTGAAAACGAGGATCAGCACAAGCATAAGCATCACGAACGTAAACATCTTTTCCGTTCAAGTAAGCTTTCATTCGATTGTACAATGCATCAAACTTCTCAGGAGAAAATTTGATATTGATATCTCCCCACCACACTGAATTTTCAGTTTTTTCATCGAATACTACGAAACGATCTTTAGGAGATCTTCCGGTAAATTCACCTGTCTCAATTGCAATGGCACCTGTATCAGTTAACACTCCCTGACCGTTGATGATCGTGTCTTCAACAAGTTCTGCAGGTGTTAAGTTCCAGAATTGATTACCAAGATTTGTTAAGCCGATTGCGGATTTCAGATCGGCGTTTTTACCGTGTTTTCCAAATACACTCATACGATAGTTTTTAAAGCTCGCGCTCAATTGTTGCCTGCAAAATTAACACTTGGCTTTATAGTGGTCTTTAATTTAAGTGCATTTTTTCTCACAAAAATCAATCTTTTGTTAACAAAAACATCACTTAACTATTGATGGTCAAGTTGTTAAATGTGGACAAAAGAGTACTTAAACTAACTCCGTTAATACTTCAATTGCACTACGGATATTTTTTCGCACATCAAGTATACTGGCATTCATCATGTAGCAAGGTGCTGTAATGATCTTGTTTGTACTGTCGATCTGGATTTCACGGATACTTTTCATTTCTGTAAGCGCTCCTGTTAGCTCTATGCCATCAGAGAATTCTTTGATGTTATATGGAGAAGCTTCTTTATCGGTTCCAATGGTCATATCTGCTTTTATGGAAGATCCTTCAAGGGCTTTAGCCACAACCACGGGGCTTACGCATAATGCGACGATCGGTTTACCTACATTGATCATGTTTACGATCAGCAATTTAACTTTTGGATTGATCTCACTTTTAGGTCCATGAAAAGCCCAACTTGTAAAGTTCTTTGCACTTCCGAATCCGCCCGGTATAACAAGTGCATCAAGATCAGCAGGTGAAATCTGACTGAT
>SBFR01000125.1 GCA_006227105.1 Bacteroidota bacterium | reverse complement strand
GCCGGAATCGAACCGGCACTCCGTTGCCAGAACAGGATTTTGAATCCAGCGCGTCTACCAGTTCCGCCACTCGGGCATCTTCGGTATCGAAGTGGCTGCAAATTTACGCTTTTAATTGAAAAAACAAAGCCTTCAATTATTTTCATTCTTTTCTTATCTTGTTCATGAATTTAAAACCTACAACTATGTTATACGGAGCGATTATCGGTGCGGTGGTAGGATTAGCCTACGCACTTTACATGCAGAACAAAAAGAAAAAAGAACAAGACGGATCCGGAAATTGATCCACAGGATATTTTTCAGGGGCTATGCCCCTTTTTTTTGCTCTAGGATCAGGGAATAAATTATCGGGAATGGGTCAACTTGATCGACCGTTTCTCAGTTCCATCCTGAATCTCTAACAAATAGAATCCGGTCATTAACTCGGATAAGCCATTCAGTTGGATTGTTTTTGCCGAAGTCAGATCACCTTCTATTTTGGCAACTTCTCTTCCCATTTGATCGAGCAATCGAATACTGACATTCTTCCCGTAAACTTCTGCTGTTTCTATGATCAGCTCATCGTTAAATGGATTGGGGTAAGCAACAAATTCATCTAACGGAAGCTCTTCCAAGCCAGCCATGCTGCATCCGTTCAAAGTCCCGGGCATGTTTTGGTCAAGCCACGTGATTCTTCGGGTATACCAGTCTTTCAATTTGGTGATCTCTTCTGCATACGATTGCGACGGTGACTGAACTTCCCAGGTTCCTGTCGCTGCACCCATATTCCCCCAGGTCTGAAAATGCCAGTCCTGACTTTCATTCAATTTCAATGCGATCGAGTCGATCTTTGCATGGATATATGGCAAGCTTAAGATGTTTCTGCGCAGATCATCATATCGGCAGCGAACCTCATTGGCAAATAAGGTGTCCTGCAGTAAACGGATGTACCAGCCGGGTGCGTTCACGTCCTGATCAGGATCCTGATACATAAAACCCGACCCATCCTGGCTTCCCCAATAAATGTCTTTTTGAGACCAGTCAAAATCCCAAACCGGACCTGCATGAAGCTTGCGATACGAGCCATCCGCATGATCCTTGTCCTTCCAGAGAAAACGACTCTTTTTATATCCGTCATTATTACGCGTCAATTCACTAATGATGAAATAATCCACGAAGGATGAGGTGTTGATGTATCTTCTGTACCCCAACGATAAATGATCGAAGTAATTGGAATAAAGCGCATACTCAAAGCTGTACATAAAGGTTTGGATATAGTCCTTCTGTTCTTGCATGATGTTGTTAGCTTTTGGATAGTAATACACAAAATGCACATCTGCTGTGGGAAATCCGATGGGAGAATAGGAAGATAGCCAGGAATCATTCGTATTCCAATAGTCCACTTTAATGATGTAACCACCGGAAACGCTTTGTCCAAATAGTTCAGTTGAATCCAACCTGGAAATATCAACGCGATTAGAGTCTCGTTTGATCTTTTCCGTCAAGAGATAAATTCCCTGATATTCATCGTTGACGATCACGTCTGCATATCGTGAACGCACAGAATAATGCCCCATGGATTCAAAAAGTTCAAATGGAACCACATTTCTGGCAAATGACTTATCGTTGTAATTGGCGATCAATAACCAGTCATGTTCGGCAGGCATTCCGATCAATGAAGAATCGATCGAGTTTCCAAGATCATCAACCAGCTCCAGCGCATACGGCTTTTGAGGCAAACTAAGCGAGTAGTTCCCACGATATTCAATACCGATCTTACCGTTGTACTCATTAAACGGATCACTGAGGTGATTCCTGTTTCCTTCCCCGTTATAAATGATGCCCATGTCAGCCATGATCTTCACATCATTATCGATGGTTTGACCGTTTGTATTGATCACCACGATCGGTAGATCCGACTCGGTAAGCTGGAAGTAATTTGCGGGTTGACTGCCAAAGGTGATCGACCAATCTTGCACAGCGCCTTGGTCCTGACCGTAGCCGTCACTTACACGTAAATACCAGGTTCCATTGGGGTTTTGTCCGTTGTTCACTGCCCCCATAGGACCCATCGGCTGAAAGTTTCCGGTAAAAGGAGCAGTGCCGTTGGTAATATTCACGGAAGCAGTTGTGTTCAAACATGTATTGACAAGATTGTCGTCTCCTCCTCCAATGCTCGACATCAGCAATTTTACAGTACCATCTGGTGCCACAAGTGAAATGGTGAGGTCAGCAAGATACGTGTGTGTCAGATTGATACAAACGGTTTCCAAACCAAAAGTGGTCGTATTGATCTCCGTTTGAGGAAGACTAACTGTATTCGGAACATCGATCGTTTGATAATCCAGAATGGGGCCGGTCCCACCGACAAATGTTTGACCAAAGATTCCAAACGGAAACAAAGCCAGCAGCAGGATCTTAAGCTCTTTCATAGATTACACTTATTTTTGTGTCTAATGTAGCTTTTTTTAGCATTCAATATGAGTAAGATCCTGATCAAGAATATCAAAGCACTGGTGCAAGTCGGAGAGCATATTCCTGCCGTAATCAAAGGAAAGGGAATGGGTGAAATTCCCATGATCGAAAATGCTTTTCTGGCCATTGAAGACGGTGAGGTGATCGCCTACGGATCGATGGAAGACTGGGGTGGGATCGACGACTGGCGAGATCTGGAAGTGATCGATGCCGACGGAAGATTTGTATTGCCTGCTTTTTGTGATGCGCATACCCATACCGTGTTCGCCCGAAGCCGTGAGGAAGAATTTGTCTACCGGATCAAAGGTTTAAGTTATCAGGAGATCGCTGCCAAAGGTGGGGGCATCCTGAACTCTGCCCGCAGATTGCAGGAAATGGACGAGGATGAACTGTTCGAGAAGGCCTTCGCTCGTATTGAATTACTGAAGTCTTATGGTACCGGAGCACTAGAGATCAAATCTGGATACGGACTAACGGTAGATGCTGAGCTGAAAATGCTTCGTGTCATCAAGCGATTGAAAGCAGCGTGCGGTATTGAGATAAAAGCTACGTTCCTGGGAGCACATGCTTTCCCGGCTGAGTACAAAGAAAACCACAGAGCATACATTGAGCTGATCAAGAACGAAATGTTACCGGTTATCGGTAAAGAAGGGCTCGCCGACTTCATCGATGTCTTCTGCGAAACGAATTACTATTCCGTTGAAGAAATGGAAGAGATCCTGCTCGAAGGAAAAAAATACGGGTTGATCCCCAAAGTGCACGTGAATCAGTTTACCGTGCTGGGCGGTATCCGAAAGGCGATTGAGCTGGGTGCTTTGTCTGTGGATCACCTCGAAGAGCTGGCCGATGATGACGTTCTTGCGTTAAAAGGTTCAGCCTGCATGCCTACCTTCCTGCCAAGCTGTTCGCACTTCATCAATATTCCTTACGGTAATGCCCGCTTACTGATCGAGAACGACATTCCATTTGCATTGGCGAGTGATTTTAATCCGGGAACAACACCAAGCGGAAACCTTTCTTTCGTGTGGTCGCTGGCATGTTCAAAAATGAAGCTCACTCCCGAAGAAGCATTCAATGCCTTAACGGTAAATGCGGCTTATGCCATGGGCTTGAGTGATACCCACGGTAAGATCGCTTTGGGTAAAAGATCACCGATCATGATCACCAAACAGATCCCTTCACTGGCCTACATTCCGTATGCTTTTGGAGATCAGCTCATCGAGCGCATGATCTATTGAGAAGGAAACATTAACTTTAACCCATGAATTGGTTTTTTCCACTGATCTTCTCGGTCTTTTTCCTTCAGCTTCCTGTCTTTTCTCAGGGAACCACCAATGAATTGCTGTGGGAAATTTCCGGTAAGGGGATCAAAGGGAAAAGCTACCTCTACGGTTCACTGCATTCCAACGACAAGCGAGTGTTCAGATTCCAGGATTCCCTGTACCAGGCTCTAAACAGTGCACAACAGATCGTTCTGGAAACAGATATCTTTTCCATGTTCACTGAATGGGATACCCGAAAAGAAGAGGTCAAACTGTTGTATGACAGTGATGGCAATCCGTATACAGGAACCGCAAGAGCAACCAAAACAAAATATGGAGACGAGGACGGAATGCCCCAATTCCTTGATGCCTGGTTTCAGCAGTATGCATACAACGCCGGAAAACGATTTGTTCCGCTCGAAACAGTGGAGGAGCAGCTCGGTTTGCTGGATGGGTTCAACATCCGTTCTTCTTCCGACCAATTGACGGAGCTGGTCAACAATTACGTGCAACAGCAAATGCTCGAGATCTACCTGGATGGTGATATTAAATCACTGGACAAGATCATGCGCACGACACTGAAAGCCTACCCGGATGCCTATGAAGAATTCATCGTGGCCCGCAATAAAAAAATGACCGAAGGATTAGACACCCTCCTGGCAAAAGGAAGTCTGTTCTGTGCGGTAGGTGCCGGACATCTCTACGGTGAACAAGGCATCGTTCAATTGCTGCGCAAAAAGGGATACAAGCTAAGATGCGTTACGGCGATCTACAATGAGGACCCGGCCTTTAAAAAAGAAGTCAGAGCTGCAAATAAATATACCGTATCCGATCCTTCCGGTTTCGTTGCGGTCTTCCCGGGAAAACCGATGGAAGAAACCTTGGGTTCAGGAAACCGATTGCTGGTCTATCGGGAAATGGGACAGGGAAATACCTACTCGATCGAGATCATTCCTTACGATGAAGAATACTCACTGAACGATTATGCGGCGATCTATATTGCCTCTCCAGGAGCGTCACCCGCCAGGTGTTATTTGCAGGATGATGGTACTGAAACATGTCAGGGAATTTCCGACAGTTATCCGGAAGGATTACACTGGGTTAGGATCCTTCGGAATGAGAAATACCTGATCGTTGCCAAGGCATATGGAGGCAATAAATTCATGAATTCGAACCGTCCGGAGCTCTTCTTCGATCGCATCAGTTTCGAATAAAATCCGCAATATTTAAAATTATTTAGCGAAACGATTATCTTTGATGTATGTCATCATTGATCAATAGAACGCGCAAAACAGAGCTGCGGGAGAAGCTCCTGGCGAACAAATTATTGCTGTTAAGAGGTCCTCGCGGATCAGGGAAAAGAACCCTTGTCAGAGAGGTACTTCAGGAGCTTGGAAAAGGAACGGTAGAGATCGATCTCAGCACCCGAAAACTGCGAAAGAAGTTTAAGGCATTAAGCACCGAAGAAAAGGATGCATTGTTTGCTTCCGGAGAATTCATCCTGTTGAACGAGGCGCAATACCTGGAAGATCTTCAGGAGCTGATCGAACAGGTGCTGTCCGGAAAATGGAAGGGTACCTTTGTGCTTTCCTGTTCGTTTGATCCTGTGCTGGATGAGGTACTCAAAGAGGTGCTCGTACTGCAAGGACTGGAGATCTACATCGATACGATCTCCTTTTATGAGCTGACCAGCTATTTATCCCTTCCTGAGGTGGATAAGAACATGGAGCAGCGCCTGATCTTTGGGAATTATCCAAAGGTAGTGGCAGAAGGCAGTAATGGAGAAGAAGTGATCGAGCTGTTGAACGAAGTGCTCGAAAGCCAGTTCGGAGTAAATACCAGAGTCAATAAACAGGATAAACTAATGAGGGCGCTGGCAGTGATCTCCCATCACGTTGGTGAACCGGTTTCCTACAATGAGATCGCATCGAACAGTGGACTGGACAATGAAACCATCGAGCGTTATGTTGATCTGCTGGTTGAAAATGGAATACTGATCCGGATCCCAACCTTGTACAGCGGTCACCGCTATGAATTGAAAAAAACGCATGTCATCTTCTTCTCCGATAACGGTATCCGAAACGCCGTGATCCGCAATTTCAATCCGATCGAGTTTCGTCTCGATCTGGATCAGCTGTGGAAGAACTGGTTGATCTCAGAAAGGATCAAATGGAACAGAATGAACGGAAGAAAAGCCAACTATTTCTTCTGGCGAACACATACCAAGCAGATGATCGATTTCATTGAGGTGAATGAGACCGGAAAGTTTGCGTATAAAACCACCTGGGATAAAAAGAAGAAGGTGAAGTTTCCGGCAATGTTTGGCGAGCTCTATCCCGATTATTCTCAGCATACCTTGAACAAATCTACGTACTGGACCTTCCTGAGCAAAAAATGAGAAAGTTCACCGATAAAATAGTAGACTATATTGTTCAGGAGAACCTCGACCTGAAGCACCTGACGATCGTGCTTCCGTCGGAGCGCGCCATCAAATATGTTTCGGCTTCCTTGTACCGACACTATCAGAAACCGGTGCTGGCTCCTGAAATGGTAACCATAGACAAATGGGTGAACTCTTTGTCATCACGAACGATCCTGGATCGTACCCGCTTATTGGTCAAACTATTTTCGATCCAGCTGGAAGATCCGATCGATCCGAAGGATAGCTCCTTTGATGAATTTATCTCCTGGGGGAATACCCTGCTCTCCGATTTTGACGAGATCGATCGCTACCTGCTGGACCCCAAAAAGGTTTTCCGAAACCTGGCGGAGATCAAAGAGATCGAAAACTGGTCGTTCGATTCTACGGAGATCACACCTGCCAAGCAGCGCTTTCTGGAATTCTGGGACAAGCTGCCCGGGTTCTATTACCGATTGAACGAAGTACTGGATCAGGAACAGAAATGCTACGCAGGAAGCGCATACCGTGAATTGTCGCAGGAGATCGACCGCTGCTTCCGTTCAGACAGCAATAAAGTATTCCTCTTTGCAGGGTTCAACGCTTTGTCGGGAGCAGAATTGAGCATTATCCGACAGCTACATACGATGGGGCGAGCCCACGTCCTGATCGATTCCGATAAGTATTACCTGAATGATCCGGTGCATGAAGCAGGTTCATTCCTCCGAAAATTGAAAGAGGAATTGAAGGTGAAACAACTCAATTTTGAGGAAGAGGAACTCGTATCTGCAGAGAAGGAGATCAGGGTCATAGAATGTGTGCAGACCACAGGTCAGGTGAAAGCAGCGGCAGACATTCTCAACTCCATGACTGCGTCGGATCTGAAAGAAACGGTGGTCTTACTGGCAGATGAATCGCTTATTGGACCATTGCTTAAAAATATTCCTTCCAAAGTAGGAAAGGCAAACATCACACTTGGGTTACCGCTGAAGAACACCTCTATCCGAACATGGGTTGAGCTGCTCTTTCAATTGCAGGAGAACAAAACAAGATTCAATACCGAAGCGATCTACTTTCAGGATCTGATCAAGATCTGGAACCATCCGCTGGTCCTTGCGATCACAAGTCCGGATGAACAGCGAAAGATCACCTCGTTGGAGATGGATTCGATCAAGTACAACAAGATCTTCAGAAATGCATCCAGCATCTCGGTTTCAGAAAAGCTGGACGGTTTGTTTGCCCATATACTCACCCCATGGAACAAAGACTGGGAGACTGCCGTGAATTCGATCAGAAGATCCGTTCAATACATCATCGAGCACTTATCCGAGAAGGATGAATTCAATAAAGCACTCTGCTACGGATTCGACAATTCAATGATCGAGTTTGAAAATCTGGTAGCGGAAGGTTTACCTGAAATGACCTTAAGAAGCTTCAGACATTTAATGCAGGCACACTGGTCGAATGTGAGTATCGCTTACCATGGGAACCCGATCGAGGGCTTACAGATCATGGGGCTATTGGAAACACGTTTGCTTGATTTCAAAAACATGATCGTGCTGGGAATGAACGAAGGCAAGATGCCGCCAACCAATCCGATCCAGACCCTGATCCCCATGGACCTCAGAAGATATCTGGGATTACCGACACCAAGGGAGAAGCAGGGGTTGTTTGCGCATCACTTCTATCGTTTGTTGCATTGCAGCGAGAAGGTCTTCATCACGTATAGCTCAGCGAAAGAAAACATCGGAAGCAACGAAGAAAGCCGCTACATTCTGCAGCTGAAACTGGAGCTGAGCAGAGCAAATCCGAACATCAGGATCCACAATGAGATCTACAGTGTTTCTGAATCTGAAGTGATCTCCATGGAAGGACAGACGGTTGAGAAGAGCCAGGAAGTTCTGGAGCGAATGCAGGCCATGATCAGCTCTTCCATTTCGGCATCGGCGATCAATAAATTCCTGACCTGTCCGCTGGACTATTACTTCAGATACATACTTGAATTTGGAGAAGAGGAAGAGATCGAAGAAGACCTGGAGAGCAGAACCCTCGGAAGTTTCATTCACGAGGTGCTGGAAACTTTATACAAACCCTTTTGTCGTCACGATAAGGATGGAAATTTGGTTTCACCTTCACCGCCTGCGTTAACGGAAACCGATGTTCAGAAAATGCTGAAGGACTTCCCGAAGCTCCTACATGAACAATTCTTAAAGCGCTTCAACAATGATAAAAATGCATTCAGCAGCGGAAAGAACCTGTTGAGTTATAAGATGGCGCATGAATTAACGGAGCGCTTTCTGAAGCAGGAGATCCGATATTTAAAAGAACTTTCTGAACCGCTCTTTATCGAATATCTTGAGATCACCCTGAAGAGTGAATTGGAGATAGATGTGCATGGACAGAAAATGAAAGTGGGCATGAAAGGAGTAGTTGACCGGATTGATTCCATTGGCGATAAATTCCGGATCATTGATTACAAAACCGGAAAGGTATCAGAAGCAGATGCTGAGATCAACCTTAAGAAAGCGGAAGAAGGTTTTCTTGGTTTTGACAAAGCAAAGCACCTAGTTCAACTTGGGATGTACAGCTACATGTTCTTCAGAAACTTTGGTCACTATCCATCAGAAGTCGGATTGATCTCATTGATCAATGTAGGAAAAGGATTGATCCCTTTACAGGATAAAAATGGAGATTCATTGGAAATGATCACAGATACCTTCCCTGGCTTTATGCAGGCTTTGATGAATGAAATGTTTGATCCAACGATTCCATTTACGCATACCCAGAGACAATTCTCGTATTGCAAGTATTGCGAATAAAAAAACCTGAAAAGAACTCTTTGTAAAGACGACCCTGTAGAATCGTAGAGGTAGGAGCTCTTTTCAGGTACCTGCAAGGAAAATAAAACCAGAGTTGAACAATCGTTATTGTGTCAACTTATCCTTATGACGAAGGATGGTTTGAAAGGGTTGGCTGAAAAAGTAAAAAAAATAAAAAAGCCCGCTGGTGCGGGCTTCGTATCGTGTAAAAAAAGGAATTAATACAATTCCATTTTCAATGCTGATCTGTAATCTTTGATCTCTTCACGGTTGATCTTGTGATCTGCAGCCTTCAAAAGGTTCAACAGATAAAGGAAGTTTTCCTTGTCGTCGATCTCGATCGGATATTCATTTCCTTCTTCATCTTCTTCGAACTGTGCCTGAACATCGAAAGCGTTTCTCTCTCCGATAAATTCATAGCTTAAACGAAGTACTTTGGTAACAAGAGGATCTTGTTCTTTCAACGCATATTCTCTTAATTCCTTAAGATCGTCGATCAATTTAGAAGCAGATAGCCCCTTTTTTTCAACTTTCTCAATAATCGCGTCTAACTTTTGGTTTGCTGCTGCAAGTTTCATAAAGTGTCAGAAAATAAATACCCACAACCGTTTTCAGTTGTTCGATGCAAAGGTAATCAACTTGAGAAATAATTCACCATTTTACTTAGATTCATTCTGAATTTTTCGTTTTTTTAAACTTGGGATGAAAATCAGCACCCTATCCTGATTGAAATCTTATTTTTGTAAAAATCCACGGCATGAGTGCTCTTGTATTAAAAGGTATCGTTACCGGATTTATCTTAAGTATAATGATCGGTCCTGTGTTCTTCGTTCTTCTGGAGACCAGTATCCGTCGTGGAGTTAGAGCCGCTATTGCTTTTGATATTGGGGTTTTATTAAGCGACATCATCTACATTCTTATTGCCTTTGTATTTTACTCTGAAGTATCTGCCATTGCTGCCGGAAAAAGTCAGGGGATCTTAAAATTGATCGGTGGAATATTGTTTCTGGTGTATGGGGTGGTATCCTTCTTCAAAAAACCGAAAGAGGTGAAAGTAGATTCCGTAGGGAATGTGATCCACGGTTATGGAGATTATTTACTTCTTGTGCTGAAAGGATTCCTCTTGAACATGGCCAATCCACTGGTGATCTTTTACTGGTTCTCAGTAATGACCTTAGGAGAGAAGGCTGCAGGTGGAGAGCACGATCCGCATGAAACGTCGATCATGTATTTCCTTGGAGTGATCCTCCTTAGTTTTTTCTCAGTGGATATCCTGAAGATCTTCGGGGCTAAAAAACTGAAACCGCTGGTTACAGATAAATTATTGCGTGCACTCAACCAGTTGATCGGTATTGTCTTTGCCGTATTTGGTATCTTCCTGATCATTCAGGGATGGATCAAAATGTAACCGATGGGGGTCAAAATTGTTATCTATTCAAATCAAAATATATGAAGTTCAATCTTCTGTGGATCTCTTTTTTATTGTCAGTTCTAAGTTTTGCTCAGGAAGTAAAAAAGGAGAATTTATCAAAGAAGGTAAATCTGTATTGGGACTATCATAAAACCCAGCCTCAAGCTTCCGGCTATTATTATGTGGATGAGTTGGGAGAAACTACTGAGAAACACGGTAAATGGCTTTACTATTCCAAAGAGGGCGTGTTGGAAGAAGAACGAAATTACTACCGCGACATGCTGCAAGGGAAAGTGGTGAAGTATTTTCCCAATCAGAAATTGCGTCAGGAAGGGTACTTCTACATGGATCGTCAGGACAGCGTGTATCGTGAGTGGCATGAGAACGGGAATCTGGCAGTTGAGGGTATGTATAAAATGAACCATGCAACAGGTACATGGAAGTATTTTTATTTCGACGGAAGACCAAAAGCAGAAGAAGAGACGAAAGCTGGGGTTGGCTATTTATGGTCTTTCTGGTTACCGGATCCGGATCATACCCAAACGATCACGAATGGAAACGGAGAGATGACAACCTATTATGCCACAGGTCGTGTGAAGGAATGGTACAATTACAAGGATGGACTTAAGCATGGTCCTTTTGAGGAGATCAGTATCTACGGATACTCTACCTTGAAGGGAAGCTTTAAAGACGGAGAAAAAGACTCCACCTGGACGTATTACTATTATACCGGTGACATTGAAAAGGTGTCGAACTATGAGAACGGAGTGCTGAATGGTGACTATGCCTATTATTATGATAATGGTAAACTCAATGTGAGTGGCAAATACCTGGATGGCAAGAAAACCGACAAGTGGACTTGGTATACCAATCAGGGAAATAGAGACATGGAAGGAACCTTTAAAGAGGACCTTCAGGATGGCGCCTGGACCTACTGGCATCCGACAGGGGAAATATCTTATACCGCCCATTATACGATGGGGAAACGCTCTGGTGAGTGGACCTACCTGTATAAGAATGGGAAGGTCTTTAAAAAAGGAAGCTTCGAGAATGATGAAAAATCTGGCCTTTGGGAAACCTGGTATGAGGACGGTACACTTCTTATGAGTGGAAAATACCTGCAGGGTAAAGAAGAGGGTGAATGGTTGAACTATTGGGAAAATGGGGAGCTGAAGAACAAAACGACCTTCAAGGCAGGGGTGATGAACGGAGACTGGCATTCTTACTATCCAACAGGTGCTTTAAAGCTGGAAGGGAAGTACAAAGACAACCTGAAGACAGGAAAATGGGTAGATTACTTTGAAAACGGAAAACCAAAGGATATTGTGACCTATAAGATCTTCAAGGAAAAGACAAAGGTTGATTATGGGATCATGAAAAACCGGGTTCGTCTGGAAAGCAGACAAAATGGTTATGCTGCATCCTATTCTTCGAAAGATTTCAAACTAACGGAAGAAGGAAATTACAAGAACGGCAATAAAGACGGAGAATGGAAAGCCTATTATCCGGGAGGAAGAATTGCTGCTGTTGTATCGAACTATAAGGAAGGTGAGCTGAATGGGGTTATGAAAAATTACGACCGCAAAGGAGCACTTTTACAGGAAGTAGAATACAAGGACGGATTGAAACACGGAAAGTTCGTGATGTACGATAAAAAAGGGAAACCGATTGTTACCAAAACCTTTGAATACGGAATGGAAGTGATCCGTGGAAATGCAATGGGGAATGGTTCTTTCAGTCCGAAATAGTCGAACTAGATCAACGCTTGCAAATTGGAGGTGAATAGCTTCACCGCCATTGCCAAGAGGATGATTCCAAATACCTTCTTTAAAATAGCAATACCTCCTTCTCCAAGAAGCGCCTCAATGCGTTTTGTCAATCGAAGCACTACATAAACGATCAAAATATTTATCGCGATAGCGATCAGGATATTGATCTGAGCGTATTCTGCTTTCAAAGAAACCAGTGTTGTCATGGTTCCGGCTCCCGCAATGATCGGGAACGCCAGAGGAACAATACTCGCAGTCTTTCCCGTTGCCTCATCCCTGAAGAGCTTTACACCTAAGATCATCTCCAACGCCATCGCAAAGAGGATCAAGGAACCTGCTACCGCAAACGATTCGATGGTTACACCAAACAGCTGAAGAATAGATTCTCCAAGTAAAAGGAAACAGATCATGATCACCAATGCCACGATACTCGTTCTGAGCTCGTGAATGGATCCTGAGCTTTCTTTGATCTTGATGATCAGCGGAATTGACCCAACAACGTCAATAACCGCGAACAAGACTGTACTCGCTTTGAAGATCTCTTCCCAGCTGAATTCGGAGAAAAAATTCATAGGCTTATTTTAAGGTACCGTTAATAATGGCTTGGACAATAACAGGGAAGAACTCTTTCTCCATGGCCTGAATTTTTGCTTTGATCTCATCAGGATGTGAAACGTTTTCCAGCTTCGTGGAAAATTGGGCAAGGATCCTTCCTTCATCGAAATGCTCATTGACCCAATGGAAAGTGATTCCCGATTGCTGGTCTCCGGCTTCGAATACCGCTCGATGTACGTGGTCACCATACATGTTCTTTCCACCGTGTTTTGGCAGAAGTGAGGGATGAACGTTCAGAATCCTTTCTGAATATTTTTCGATCAGCTCAACAGGGATCTTACGCAAGTAACCCGCAAGAATGATCAGATCAATCTTACTTTCAGAGACCATCTTCGTTAAAAACTCCCCGTCATTGGCCTGTTCATTCGAGATCACTTTTACCGAAACTCCCAGCGCTCTGGCAGAAGAAACAACCGGAGCATCCTCTTTATTAGAAAGCACAAAAGAGATGCTTACCCCTTCATGATCTTTAAAAGACTGGATGAGGTTGATAGCATTCGAGCCGGTTCCTGAGGCAAATATCGCAACGGATAGTTTCTTCATGGCGCAAAGTTAGAAAAGATAATCCGCTTCTGTTTGGTCTTGTTGCGTATCTTTAAAAACAACTTTTTAATTATGGAGAAGGATCATCCGTTCATACCTTATACAAAGGAGCACTATTCCGAAGAGGAAATGACCCAGAGAGCAAAAGAGTTCAGAGATTGGGCAGAAACTAGACGCTCAGTCAGACACTTTTCTAATAAGCATGTACCCATTGAAGTAATGGAAGAGCTGATCATGACAGGTTCTTCAGCGCCTTCCGGAGCGCATAAACAACCATGGACGTTCTGCCTGATCTCCAATAAAGAGCTGAAGGCTAAATTGAGAGAGCTGGCTGAAGAAGAAGAATACCGGTCGTATAATGGTAGAATGAGCGAAGAGTGGATCAAGGATCTGGCTCCTCTTGGGACGGACTGGCATAAAGAATTCATCGATATTGCCCCCTGGATCGTAATAATAATGAAAAGAGCCTATGAAGTAGGTGATGAAGGAAAGAAGCTGAACAACTATTATGTGTCAGAATCGGTGGGTTTGGCAGCGGGATTCTTCTTAATGGCGGTGCATAATGCCGGTTTAGTGGCCCTTACGCACACTCCAAGCCCCATGAATTTCATTTCTAAAGCACTGAACAGACCGGAAAATGAACGTCCGTTTCTCCTGATTCCTGTGGGATATCCCGCTGATAATGCAGTTGTTCCTGATCTTTCAAGGAAGCTAAAGGACAGTGTTATTGAATATTATCTTTAATTATTTTGTTTTTTAGCCTATTGTTTTTTTCTTTGCAGGCTGAATTAACCCCTTAAAAAGAGAAGAAATGTCTGATGTAAAATCAAAAGTTATCTCAATCATTGTAGATAAACTGGGAGTAGAAGAAAGCGAAGTAACGAACGAAGCGTCTTTCACTAATGATCTGGGAGCAGACTCTCTTGATACAGTAGAGCTTATCATGGAGTTTGAAAAAGAGTTCAATATTGCTATTCCAGACGACCAGGCTGAGAAGATCCAGACTGTAGGTGATGCTGTCGCATACATCGAGGAGAACGCAAACTAATCATCGAACTTATTTAACAAAGAAGCCCTGTATGGAATTAAAGCGTGTAGTTGTAACAGGACTTGGAGCCCTGACCCCGATCGGGAATAATCTTTCTGAGTACTGGGAAGGACTGAAGAATGGAACTAGTGGTGCTGCCCCTATCCAGCAGTTTGATGCATCTTTGTTTAAAACCCAATTTGCCTGCGAAGTAAAGAACTTCAATATTGAAGACTTTATGGACAAAAAAGAGGCAAGAAAATTAGACCAATTTGCTCAGTATGCTATGGTCACGGCAACGGAGGCCATGGCAGACTCTGAGCTTATGGAGTCAAACCCGAACGTAGATCGCATTGGTGTGATCTGGGGTTCAGGTATCGGAGGGTTAAAAACCTTCCAGGATGAATGCGAAACATTTTTCGCAGGAGATGGAACGCCACGTTTCAATCCGTTCTTCATCCCTAAAATGATCGCTGATATCGCAGCGGGTCATATTTCAATCAAGTACGGTTTAAGAGGACCGAATTACGTTACTGTTTCAGCTTGTGCTTCTTCAACGAATGCTATCATTGACGCGTTCAATTACATCCGTTTGGGTAAAGCTGATGCGATCGTAACAGGTGGTTCTGAAGCCGCAGTGAACTGTGTTGGTGTTGGTGGATTCAACGCACTGAAGGCATTGTCTACTCGTAATGATTCTCCTGAAACTGCCTCAAGACCATTTGACGTGGACAGAGACGGGTTTGTTTTAGGTGAAGGTTCAGGAGCATTGATCCTAGAAGAATACGAGCACGCAATGCGCAGAGGAGCGAAGATCTATGCGGAAGTGATCGGAGGAGGTATGTCCGGTGACGCTTACCACATTACGGCACCACATCCGGAAGGATTAGGAGCAAGAAACACAATGGTTGCAGCGTTGGAAGACGCTGAGATCGATATTACCGACGTGGATTATGTGAATGTTCACGGAACATCTACACCGCTTGGAGATATCGCTGAAGTGAAAGCCATCCAGCAATTGTTTGGTGAACACGCTTATAACCTGAACATCAGTTCAACAAAATCAATGACGGGTCACCTTTTGGGTGCAGCAGGAGCGATCGAAGCAATAGCTTGTATCATGGCTGTTAAACATGATATTGTTCCTCCAACGATCAATCACTTCACGGATGATCCTGAATTGGACAACAAACTGAATTTTACGTTTAACAAAGCACAGAACAGGGTTGTAAACGTAGCCCTTTCCAATACTTTTGGTTTCGGAGGACACAACACAACCGTGATCGTGAAGAAATTCAAAGGCTAATTTGAAATTCAATCTTTTCCCGAAAAAACGAACCAATGAAGAGCTTGATCTGATCAGGTTCATGGTACTTCATTTTGGGTATCGCCCAAAAGAGATCTCGTATTTCGTGAAAGCCGTAACGCATAAGTCGTATACCAAAACCAGTGATGATTTCAGTAACGAACGCCTTGAATTTCTAGGTGATGCCATTCTCGATGCTGTAATTGCTGAGTATTTATTCCAGCGTTTTCCCGAAGATGATGAAGGTCATCTCACGAAAGTGAAATCGAAAGTAGTGAGCCGTAAAAACCTTGCGGACATTGCAGAGAACATAGGAATACGACAGGTTTTGCGCTACAACGCAGGTCGGTCGATCAATATTTCGTCGATCGAAGGAAACGCATTCGAAGCGATCATGGGAGCTATTTACCTTGATGGCGGTTATGAAGCAGTAAAGAAAACGATCAAGAATTTCATCTTCAGAAAGTATGTTGACCTGAATAGACTCCTTGAAGAAGAGATCGATTTCAAATC
>SBFR01000245.1 GCA_006227105.1 Bacteroidota bacterium | reverse complement strand
CCCTTGATCGGAGGATTTATTGCCTTCCTAATTGCCCTTGTGACCATAAGCCGATCGTTTTGGAAAAAGATGTCTGTCATTTTTATCCTAACGGCGATCACTATTTATTTCATGATGTACATGATTGAATTCAATGACATGAAGCCGATCATGATGTACATTGTTATAGGAATGATTACTGTTTTCATTATCACTTACTTTATCTTCGAAGCAATCAACAAGAAAAAGCCATCTGCCGTTAGAGAAGCTAACATGCATAAGAAGCTACAATTGCTTTCTTCAGCAGCATTTTCTCTTGGTCATGGTGGGGCAGACTCCCAAAAAGTAATGGGGATCATATGTGCTGCCTTAATGGTATATGGAAATATGGCCAGGGATGGAAAGGTCGATTCAAATATTCCCGATTTTTTAACCATTTCTGAAGTTGTTCAGATCGAATTCAAAGGTGAGAATGGCAAAAAGGAAAAATTCAAGCCTATGTATGGAGAGTACAACGGGGTAGAAATGTATGTGGCCGGAGATGATGTGCTAGACCTGAATACGCAAGAGATCATCTATCATGAAGAAAAATTGAACCCAAACTATTCAGGGGCAACAACCTTTCCTAAGTTTAAAAAGATCAAGAAAAAACTTGAAAACTTAACCGTATACTCTGATGGAGATATTCTATATGATGCATCTACTCACGATACCATCTTTAACGACAAGTCGTTAAACTCAAACTACAAGAAAGCTGTCATTTTTAAAGAAGTAACGGACCCAGACAAACTCGAGCTTCTTGCGGGGCACAAGATCAAAACAAAAGTAAAATCTGAAACAATGCCTTTCTGGATTGCATTCGGGTGTTATTTAATGATCGGTTTGGGAACCTTGATGGGTGGATGGAAGATCGTAAAAACAATGGGGACTAAGATCACCAAAGTAACTCCTCTTGAAGGTGTTTGTGCTGAAACAGCAGGTGCTTTGACCCTTTTCACGGTCAGCCAGTTCGGAATACCTGTTTCAACTACGCATACGATTACAGGGTCAATAATTGGTGTGGGGGCAACAAAGCGACTAAGTGCAGTGCGCTGGGGTGTAACTATCAACCTTCTTTGGGCGTGGATCCTTACGATTCCAGTAAGCGCATTATTAGCCGCCCTCTTTTATTGGGTCATCCATTTATTTATTTAAAACACAAGGCGGGTAATACCCGCCTTTTTTTATGAATCCAGGATATCTGGATTTACATACGTTTCCTGCAATGGTTTTCTGAAATAGAAATACGCCTGAGCAATCACTCCAAACACAAAATAGATCAGCAGAACATAAAAGTATTTGAAAGAACTACGTTCAAATAGAAAAATGGTAAAGCCAGTTAACAAAGTCAAAAAAACATGAATGACCTGAATAAGCCAAAATGGGTGTTTCACAAGGTTGAATAAGATCATGACAACCAGATATGGGAGTGAAAACAAACCGGAAACCAAAATAAACAACAAAATGGCCACAGGCTCACCCAATAAAAGGCCGCAAATCACACTTCCAGCGATCACTGAAAATAACCATGACAATACTATGCTACCTATTTTCAAGAGCGTTTATTTTTAAAAAACTCCAACACCAAGTCTCCACATTCTTTTTCCAAAACACCACCAGTTATCTTTGTTTGTGGATGATATAATTCGCTACCAAACCTTCCTGCGCCTCTTTTAGAGTCTGCCGCACCAAACACAATGTTGTCGATCTGCGACCAATACAAGGCCCCGGCACACATAGCACAGGGCTCCAGTGTAACATAAAGTGTACATCCCTTTAAGTATTTTCCCCCAAGACTTTCGGCTGCCGCTGTTATTGCCTGCATTTCTGCATGGGCGGTCACATCATTCAAGTGCTCGGTAAAGTTGTGCGCTCTTGCTATGATCCTTCCTTTAAATGCAACCACAGCTCCAACAGGAACCTCATCTTCAGAAAATGCTTTCTGAGCTTCGATAAGCGCTTGCTTCATAAAATACTCATCAGTAAAAGGCTCGATCATTTCTTCTTTGGTTTCTTTGGTTTTTCTACTGGACGAATGATTAGATCTCTAGATCCTGCTCTGGCAATTATCTTTTTATCAATCGTCGAAAATGGACTGACCATTTGAATTTCATATTTTGTTTCATTCAATTGTCGGATCGTTACGGTTAGCGTTCCTTTTAATCCGCCACGACTTGCAAGGTAAAAATGATAACTATCCAAACCGTTCTCCAATTTGGTTTCGGTCCAGCGAATCACCTTCCCTTTTTCTTTCCATGTTCCGGAAGAGGAAACTGCAACAAACTCAACCTTACTTCCAGTAATCTCAAAATAACTTACCGAATCTTTAAGCGGGGTCTTTTTATTGGCCCCAATTGTCCATGAAGAATCTAAAAGAAAAACTTTATCGATCTGATAATGTGTGGTGTCTTTTTGTGCCAGCGCATTTGAATAAACAAGACCCAAGAACAAAAACGTGAAAATCAACCTCATCATCTAATTTTTAACCAAAGTAACCAATTTTAAAAGTAACAGGTTTCAACTTTAAATACCGAATTCAAAATATTACATTTGGATCATGCCAGATATCTCTAAACCCAAAGCACTTGTCCCGGGTGACCTTGTCATGATCATCGCACCAGCCAAAGCGATAGAATCATCACATGTTCATTATGCCAAGGAATTGTTTGAATCGAAAGGATATAAGGTACAGGTAAGCGAGCACTGTTTAGGAAATCACCATTATTTTTCAGGAACAGATGCTCAAAGGACCTCTGACCTTCAAAAGGCGATAGATAACCCGGAAGTAAAAGCAATCATTTGTGCCCGTGGAGGCTATGGATGTGTCAGGATCGTCGATCGAGTTCAATGGGCTGGAATGATCCGAGAACCAAAATGGATGGTTGGATTCAGTGACGTGACCGTTTTCCATCAAAGAATGCAGCGTTACGGAATCGAGAGTTTACATGCTACCATGCCTTTGAACTATCAAGAAAATTCCAGCGAAGCACTGGATACACTGTTCAGGGCTCTCCAAGGAGAACCCTACATTGTTTTATCACCGGCAAACCAAAATAATAAACCCGGTTCAACAACGGGCAAATTGATTGGAGGTAATCTGAGCATCGTATATAGCTTACTTTCAACTGATGAATGTCCGGACTATTCGGGTGCCATTCTATATATTGAAGATCTTTCTGAACAGCTTTATCATATCGATCGTATTTTCCATACTCTTCGCAAATCAGGTATTCTTGAAAAAATTTCTGGTCTCATTGTGGGCGGGATGACGGATATGAAAGACACGGCTATTCCTTTTGGAAAAAATCTGGAAGAGATCATCCTCGAACATTTGGAGTATCGAAAAATACCGGTTTGTTTTAATTTTCCTGCAGGTCATATACCTGACAACCAGGCACTAATCCTAGGCAGGCAATGTAATCTTCATGTCAACTCAGAAGGCGCCGGACTTCATTTTGATTGATTGTCGCTATCTATAATCAATCTAAATAAGAACCAAAATCCCGCTAATTTGTTCCATCTATTAAATTTGCGGGGATAATTTCAAACAAGAAATTTTACATGTATGAGTAATTCAGCTATTCTTTCATCATCGATCGCCAAAAAATACTGGATGGCATTAACAGGTTTGTTCCTGTGTCTGTTTTTGGTTGGTCACCTTTTAGGAAACCTTCAATTGATCTTTATCACAGGAGAAGAAGGAAAAAGAGCATTCAACGAGTATGCTTATTTTATGACCCACAACCCTTTTGTGAAGGTCTTATCGTATGTTACCTATCTATCCATTTTATTCCATGCGATCGACGGGTTTTTATTGACCATCAAAAACAAAAAAGCACGACCGGTACCTTACGCATATAATAATCCGGGGGCGAACTCAAGCATGCCATCAAGATACATGGCACTTTTAGGAAGCTTGATCCTGATTTTTATCGTTACGCACATGGCAAACTTCTGGTGGAAAATGAAATTTTCTTCAGATCCAATGCCGCTTCACCAAGTAGTTGTTGCAAACCCTCAATCCGGAGCAGAAGAAACTTTTTACATCACCCACACAGGTGATTATGTTCCTACTTCTGCATTCGTTGGTGAAGGTGAAATGCCAGCGGCAATGGAAGTGAGAAATGGAACTGAATTTTACTTGAAAGAAGTCAATTTGAAAAGAGGCGAAGGTTATAAGGATCTTCACTCAGTAGTCCTTTCATTCTTTGGACACGATAAATCTAAGGACGGGGTTCCTGAAAAGAACGAGATGGCGTTGTTTGCTGTGCTGTTTTATGTAATCGCCATGATGGTGCTTGCATTCCATTTATGGCATGGGTTTGCTTCGGCTTTCCAGTCATTAGGATTGAACCACAAGGCTTACAATAAGATGATCAAGATGGCCGGACAGGCATTTGCGATCATCGTTCCAGCTTTGTTTGCGATCATTCCGATCTTATTATTCATGAATAAATAGAAATCAAGATATTCAGATTATGTCAATTCTAGATTCTAAAATACCAGAGGGTCCAATAGCAGAAAAGTGGACCAACCATAAGAACCACCTGAAGTTGGTTGCGCCGAATAACCGCCCAAAGATCGATGTGATCGTGGTGGGTACAGGTTTAGCAGGAGCTTCTGCGGCAGCATCTCTTGGAGAAATGGGTTACAATGTGAAAGCTTTCTGTTTCCAGGACTCACCAAGAAGAGCGCATTCAATTGCCGCTCAGGGGGGTATCAATGCTGCAAAAAACTACCAGAATGATGGTGACTCCATTTATCGTTTGTTCTATGACACGATCAAAGGAGGAGACTATCGTGCGAGAGAAGCGAATGTTTATCGTTTAGCGGAAGTTTCAGGAAACATCATCGATCAATGTGTTGCGCAGGGAGTTCCTTTTGCACGCGAATATGGTGGTATGCTTGACAACCGTTCTTTTGGTGGTGTTCAGGTACAACGAACATTCTACGCTGCAGGTCAAACTGGTCAGCAGTTATTGTTAGGGGCCTATTCAGCTCTTTCAAGACAGATCGGATTGGGTCGCGTTCAAATGTTGAACCGTCACGAAATGCTTGACCTTGTTCTAGTTGACGGAAAGTCACGCGGGATCATCGCAAGAAACCTGGTAAATGGTGAAATCGAAAGACATTCTGCGCATGCAGTTGTTCTGGCATCCGGAGGATATGGAAACGTTTATTTCCTTTCAACAAACGCCATGGGAAGTAACGTTACCGCAGCGTGGAAAGCGCATAAAAAAGGTGCTTATTTTGCAAACCCTTGTTATGTACAGATCCACCCAACGTGTATCCCTGTTCACGGAACAAACCAGTCGAAGCTAACATTGATGTCCGAATCACTTCGTAACTCAGGAAGAATTTGGGTTCCAAAGAAAAAAGAGGATGCTGAAGCGATCAGAGCGGGTCAATTAAAGCCTACTCAAATTGCAGAAGAAGACCGTGATTATTATCTGGAGAGAAGATATCCTGCGTTCGGAAACCTTGTGCCAAGAGACGTTGCCAGCCGTGCGGCGAAGGAACGTTGTGATGCAGGATTCGGAATCGAAGCAAATGACACGAACGAAGGTGTTTACCTTGATTTCGCGTCTGAAATAAAGGCAAAAGGAAAGCAAGCTGCCTTTGCTCAGGGAGATCATGATCCAAGTGAAGAAAGGATCATTGAGCTAGGAAAGAAATGGGTGGAAGAAAAGTACGGAAACCTATTCCAGATGTACGAAAAGATCACCGACGAAAATCCATATGAGACACCCATGAAGATCTATCCTGCGGTTCACTATACAATGGGTGGACTTTGGGTGGATTATAATCTTCAAAGTACCATCCCTGGATGTTTTGTTGCCGGTGAAGCCAATTTCTCTGATCACGGAGCAAACAGACTTGGTGCTTCTGCACTGATGCAGGGTCTTGCAGATGGTTATTTCGTAATTCCTTACACTGTTTCCAATTATTTAGCTGATGAGATCAGAACAGGTAAAATTCCTACTGACTCTCCTGAATTTGATGAAGCAGAAAAGAATGTTAAAGATTTGATCCAGAAATTCTTGACGAACAACGGTTCTAAATCAGTTGATCATTTCCATAAAAAACTTGGTTTGATCATGTGGAACAAAGTTGGAATGGCGAGAAACGAACAAGGATTGAAGGAAGCGATCGAAGAAATCGCAGCGCTTCGTGATGAGTTCTACAAAGACGTATATGTTCCGGGTAATGCAGATGAGTTAAATCCAGAATTGGAAAAGGCGCTTCGCGTTGCTGACTTCCTTGAGTTGGGACAACTTATGGCAAGAGACGCTTTGCAGCGTAAAGAGTCTTGTGGAGGACATTTCCGTGAAGAATATCAGGATGCTGAAGGTGAAACACTTCGTGATGATGAAAACTTCAAGTTTGCCGCAGCATGGGAATACAAAGGAATGGACATTAACCAGTCTGAGCTTCATAAAGAAGATCTGAAGTATGAATACATCAAGATCGCAGCTCGAAACTACAAGTAATTAGATTCAATCAGAAAAACATTAGATATGGCATCAAAGTTTATCAATATAACCCTAAAGATCTGGAGACAAAAAAATTCTCAGGCAAAGGGTAGTATGGAGACATACAAACTTGATCATGTTTCCACTGACAGTTCATTCCTTGAAATGCTGGACCAGTTGAACGAACAGCTGATCAATGAAAGAAAAGAACCGATCGCATTCGATCACGATTGTCGTGAAGGAATCTGTGGGATGTGTTCATTATACATCAATGGTAGAGCTCATGGACCGGATACGGGTATCACTACTTGTCAGCTTCACATGAGAATGTTCAAAGATGGTGATACTATTTACGTTGAGCCGTGGAGATCAGCTGCTTTCCCGGTTATTAAAGACCTTGTAGTAGATAGAAGTGCCTTTGATAGAATTCAGCAAGCAGGAGGATTTGTTTCTGTGAACACATCCGGAAGAACGATCGATGCAAACTCAATTCCGGTACCTAAGACAGATGCTGATAAAGCTTTTGAAGCTGCGGCTTGTATCGGATGTGGTGCATGTGTTGCTACTTGCAAAAACGGATCAGCAATGCTTTTCGTAGGCGCGAAAGTTTCACAGTATGCGTTACTTCCTCAAGGAAAAGTTGAAGCAAAAAATCGTGTATTGAACATGGTTCGCCAAATGGATGAAGAAGGATTTGGTAACTGTACAAATACGGGAGCTTGTGAAATCGAATGTCCAAAAGGCATCTCACTGGAAAACATCGCGCGCATGAATCGTGAGTTTTTAACAGCAGCTCTTTCAAACGAAGATTAATTTTCAAATAGACTAATTTGAAGGGGATAGCAGAAATGTTATCCCTTTTTTTCAACCTTTTTATGGGTAAAAACGTTTACATTCACAAAATCAATAAATTAATTTTGTATTATTTTAGCGCAACCAAAATTTAATCTTATGAAAAAATTATTACTTTCTTTAGTAGTAGTAGCTTCCGGATTCTTGTCTTATGGACAAGCTATTGTTGCAGGTATTTCTCCTGCAGCGATTCAAGGAAACTATGAATTTACATGGGCCGATCCAGCTGGGGGAGACTGGACAACTATGGACCTTAACATCCCAGGAAACTTTGTTCAAGCAGAGCTTATGTTAGTAGACGATGGGTCTACAGGAGACAATGCTACCTATGGATTCCCATTGGCTTGGCAAGGTTGTAACCCTCTAGTGAACAACCTAGCAGGTAAAATTGCAGTTGTTTACCGTGCAGACTGTCAGTTTGGTACCAAAGCACTTAATGCAGAAAATGCTGGTGCAGTTGGGGTTATCATTATCAACCACTCTGGTGCACCTGCTGGTATGGCTGGTGGTAACGATGGTGCTAGCCTTGTGAACAACATTCCTGTAGTAATGATCTCAACAACAGATGGAGAAGCACTTATTACAGAAATGGGTAACGGACCAGTTGAAATGTTCATTGGTAACAAAACTGGATTGTATGCAGACGACGCTGGTATCCTTGGGAATGCTTGGCAGGCGCCGCTAATCTCTAAGTTGGGAGGTCTTCCTTCTCAATTAGCTCAAAACGCAGGTGAGTATGGTTTTGAATTGGGAGCAAGAGTATACAACTATGGAACAAATGCTCAATCAGCTGTAACTTTGAACGCAACGATCACAGGTCCTTCTGGAGTAGTTTACAACAACACCACTTCTGCATTCGCCTTGAACGCTGCTACAACAACTGCTGACTCAACTGACGTTTGGTCTGGAGGTACGGTAACTTTACCAAACTTCAATTTTGACCCTGCTAACCCACTTCACGTTCCTGGGCGTTATACGGTGACTTATACGCTAGATTTAGGTGGTGCTACAGATGAATATGATGGTGATAACACTTATTCTGCTGATTTCGTAGTACAAGATGAGATCTACTCTGTTGTTCAATTGGATGCAACTACAGGGCTTCCTTCTGGAAACCAGTTCTATCAGCCAGGTACATGGACTTCTACATTTGATGCATGTATCGTAATTGACAATCCTAATGCTAGCCGTTTGGCAGTTGATGGACTTTACTTCTCAGCAGTAACTTCTACTGCATCTGGTCTTACTTTGGACGGTGAAGAAATGGGACTATACCTTTACACATGGGATGACGTGTTCACAGATTTGAACGACGCTAACTTCCCTGGTAATACATGGACCCTTACTGAAGTAGCTAGCGGATACTACTATTATCCAAGCGACCTTCAGGGAGAAACAGTTTTTGGTCAATTTACAAACCAAGTTGCTCTTCAGGACAACCAGCGTTACCTAGCTTGTGTTCAAACAGTTAACCAAGAAGTTTTCTTAGGTTTTGATAACACATCTAATGTAACATGGAATGTTGATACCTATTTGCAGCCTGTAGCACCTGTTGGAAACGACGGTTCTTATTTTGCTGTTGGATTTGGTTCTGATGTTCCGCCAGCAATTGGTGTTCACGTATTTAACGTGGCAGAAATGGGAATCAATGAAGAAGCTTCTATCGAAGGTTCTGCATATCCAAACCCAGCTGTTGATGTTGTAACTGTTGCTATGGACGCTGAAGGTTCAGCTACATTGAACATTACTGATCTTGCAGGTAGAACTGTTGCTTCTCACACAATCTCTTTGGTTGCTGGAAAAGCTCAGATCAACGTTGCTGATCTTAACAGCGGAGCATATATCTTTAACGTTGTGTTGGAAGACGGAAGAACTTCTCAGTTCAACGTAGTTAAGAAATAATATTCCTAACAATATTTTAAAAGGGTTGACTTCGGTCAGCCCTTTTTTTATGCAAAAAAGGCTGCCCATAACGGACAGCCCTTCAACCTAACTTAACTTATGTACGAACTAAAAATTCAATGAAAGTCCAAATGTTAATGGATATACCTCTGTTGTTTTTGCTGTATCGAACAAAGGCATCAAGCTGTAGGTAGCAAATGCACCCCATGATCCATATCCCATTCTTACTGTTGCATCAAGCTTAAATGGATTCAAGCCATAAATTCCTTTTAACTCCTGCTTGAATTCTTTACCATCGAACTCACCTGCTCTTTTGATCTTTGAAGTCAAGCGCACCCCACCAACAACTCCTGCTGCCAGATAAAAGCTTTTATCGTTGTTTGCAGAAGTACAGAACTCCAAAAGAAGAGGAACCGTTAAATAAGACGCTTTAAGCTTGTTTTTTGAATACACATTAACCGTATCAATAAACGCAGTCAAAGTGTCGTTAGAGGCGCTTAAAATGTAATTATCGCTAAACGCGTACTGATTCCATGAGAAGCCAAGTCCAGTCGTAATACCGACATACTCTTTTACGATACCAAATTTATGCTCCAAAAGATTAAGGTTCCACGTCATTGATCTTGCCGGATCATTTTCCCAGTAAGGATAGTTTGCGAAAGACGTCCCAAAAGAACCATCTGTAAGCATATTAAAACCGAAATCTAATCCTGCCCAGTGTGCCTCAAGCTTTCTTTTCGTTTCTGAGTCCGGTGCAGCATCAATTGTATCGATGTCTTCATCGCCTTCATCATGACCAGCATGATCAATGATCAGTATTTCAGTTGTCTTTAAATTGAATCGGGTTGTATCCGGAACATTTTCAGTCTGTGCAAAAACAACTCCAGTTAGAATTGTAAAAGCGATGGTGTAAGCTGTTCTTTTCATATTCATTTTTGTTTATGGATAATTCGTTACTTTTTGATGTAAGACCCACTAACAAATAAAAAGTTACAGCTCGATAAAATTTTTACCAATCATTCATGAAATCATCAATGTCTCTGCGGTCTTTCTTGGAAGGTTTTCCAGTGCCATAATCGCGATAAGTGCTTTGTGCGATCTGATATTGTCGAAATTTTTCGATCTCTTCTATAGGGGTGATGTCGGAAATATATTCTGCCACCAATTTCGCGCCGACCCGTTTATCAAGCAGCTGAATAACCTTATAGGAAAAGATCGCATTGTTTCTGGATACAGAGATGATATCTCCTGTCTTAGGTTCTTTCGAGGGCTTGATTTCAAGGCCATTTACCTTGATCTTTCCCTTGCTGATCAACTCTGTTGCCAGGCTTCTTGTTTTTGCCAACCGAACAGACCAAACGTATTTATCCCATCTCAAGCTCATTCTTCAGCTTTTTAGACAATGAACTATAAATTAATTCGTAGGAATGTTGGATCAATTCCTTAAGCAAATCATTGGATACGTCCTCATTAAATGTTACAGTATTCCAGTGCAGCTTATTCATGTGGTATCCCGGATTAACCGCATTAAATTTCTCTCTCAATTCAATGGCTCTTTCAGGATCACATTTCAAATTTGCTGATATTGCTTGCTCTACGTCGATTAGCGCAAACATTTTTCCTCCAACTTTAAATACAAGCGTAGTTTCATCGAAAGGAAATGATTCCGTAACGAATGGTAGCTTTATGCAGAAATCTCTGAATTCCTCCGCATTCACGTGTGAATCGGCTTCGCATTATCAAAATGCCCTAAATTGTACAGCATTTTACCGTGTTCCATGATTGCCTCATAGAATGTTGGATACTCGTAATATGGCAATCCAAATTCCTCTGCTGTATCCTTAACTATTTCAGAGATCTCCCTGTAATGAATATGGCACACACCTGGAAACAAATGGTGTTCGATTTGATAATTCAAACCACCCACATACCACGATAATAATTTCGATTTTCTTGCAAAATTTGCCGTGTTCAACATTTGACTTACCGCCCAATCAGCATCCACATTTCCGGATGGGTCAGGAACGGGATAATTCGATACAGGTACCACATGTGCTGGCTGGAAAACAATTCCGAGGATAAAACCAGCTACAAAATGCATTAAGAAAAACCCTCCCAGTATCAACCAAATACTCATGTCTGTTAAATAGATCGGAAGGCCTATATAAACGGAAAGATAAATTACTTTAAATACGATCAGAAAAAGAATGTGCTTCGTCAATGTCGTTTGTTGAGACTTCAATAAATCTTTTTTGTGATAACGAATCGCCTGAGTAAAATCCTTACTAATGATCCACATGATCGTCATTAATCCATAGAAAAACCACGCATACAAATGCTGAAATCTGTGAATCCCCAAACGCTTAGCTTCCGGGGAAAAACGCAAAATTGGAACAGGACTAATGTCTTCATCATGACCATGCACATTGGTGTATGTATGGTGCAAAACATTATGCTGTATTCTCCAGTTCAGGTCACTACCGCCCAACATTAACAAGGAATAACCCACCCATCTGTTTACGGTTGGATTTTGAGAATAAGCACCGTGATTTGCATCGTGCATGATCGATAACCCAATACCCGCTAATCCAACGCCCATTACGAGCCACAGCAAAAGGTCGGCCCACCAGGGAAGTGTAAGTGTTAGCATTAACGTAAAAGGTATCAAATAAAAAGAAAGCATTCCGATCGTTTTCATGTACATACGACCATTTGCATATTTTGAAATGTTCTTTTCCTTGAAATAATTGTTTACTCTTTGTCTCAGAACCTTACTGAAATCTTCGGCTTGGGTGCCGGTGTATCTAATTGGTTTTAATCCCATATTGATTGTTAAAACACAAAGATACGCTTCTTAATTGTTTTATCCACACCTTTCTCTTTCGCAGTATGACATTCCTATTGAATGACTTCGAACATAAATTCAATACCTTTGTTTTAAACGAAAGCATTTATAATGGACCAAAACCTCAGTAACAGCAATGTAATCAATCGTTTTTGCAACAATCCTTATCATCGGGAAAGAATCAAAACAATAGAGGTAAAGGTTGGAATTACAGCAATTGGTGGTGGCAATCCAATACGCGTTCAATCCATGACCACGACGGATACGATGGACACAAAATTGTCTGTTGAACAATCGATTCGAATGATCGATGCCGGCTGTGAGCTTGTTCGTTTAACTGCACCAAGCAAAAAAGAGGCAGAAAACCTTCTTAAGATTAAGCAAGAATTGGTTAAACTCGGATATAATACTCCTTTAGTAGCGGATATTCACTTTACTCCAAATGCGGCAGAAATTGCTGCCAAATTAGTAGAAAAGGTCCGTGTTAACCCAGGAAATTACGCGGACAAAAAGAAATTCGAGCACATCGATTACACCGATGAAACCTACCTCGAAGAACTTAAGCGAATTGAAGAAAAATTCACTCCGCTAATTCAGATTTGTAAGGAACATGGTACAGCGATGCGAATCGGCACAAACCATGGTTCTTTATCGGATAGGATCTTGAGCAGATATGGCGACACCCCACAAGGAATGGTAGAATCAGCTTATGAATTCATTAATATTTGTGAGAAAAACGGCTACGATCAGCTTGTGATTTCCATGAAAGCAAGTAATACACTTGTTATGGTTCAGGCTTATCGTTTACTTGTTTCCAGAATGATAGAGAACAACAAATTCTATCCAATTCACCTTGGGGTTACCGAGGCTGGAGACGGTGAAGATGGCAGAATAAAATCAGCCGTCGGCATTGGCGCCCTTTTAGAAGATGGAATAGGAGACACCATTAGAGTTTCATTGACAGAAGAACCTGAATTTGAAATTCCAGTGGCTCAAAAGCTGGTTAGCAAATTCGATAATTTGGGCACAGACCCTTTTCTGCCATACAACGAATACAAGCTTCCATTTGATCCTTTTAAATACGAGCGCCGTAAAAGCACCGAGATTTTAAACATCGGGGGGAAACACGTCCCTGTGGTGATCGGTGATCTCTCTGCAAAAGAAATTATCTCACCTGCCAATTTGTTTGCATTTGGATACAATTACTCAGTTCAACTAGACAAATGGCACATTAATGATCTCGCTGCAGATTATTTATATGTCGGTAAAACAAAAATTGATTTCGAATTACCCGGCACACTCGGTGTTATCGCTGACTTTGAACTATTCAATGAAAAGTACTCTGAAAAGAAAGGCTACTACGCATTGATCGAAAAATTCGATGACGCAATCCAATTCGAAAAGAAAAACAAACCCTATTTCTTCAGGGCGCATTGTGAAGAAATAGAAGCGGAGGAGATCAAGAATCTACCGAACGCGGTCATTCTTTTAACCACACAAGGCGATCAATATGTACACCTTTGTCGTTATATCTATTTAATTTTTGCGAATAATAAGGTCAATAATCCAGTTATTCTTCAAAATATTCAACAAACAGAAGATCCGGAAACATTTCAATTATATACTGGAAGTGAAGTAGGTGCATTACTCATTGACGGTTTTGGTGACGGTCTTTTGCTCAATGGAAAAAATGTTCCAAACACGTTAGTCAATAGCACATCGTTTGGTATTCTTCAAGCCACAAGAACCAGAATATCAAAGACTGAATACATATCATGCCCGTCATGTGGAAGAACCTTATTCGATCTTCAGGAGACTACCGCGAAGATCAGAAAAGAAACCAGTCATCTCAAGGGAGTAAAAATTGGAATCATGGGTTGTATTGTGAACGGACCCGGAGAAATGGCAGATGCTGACTACGGATATGTTGGAACCGGACCGGGTAAGATCAATCTTTATAAAGAAAAAACGGTCGTAAAAAGAAATGTGCCCGAAGAAGAGGCGGTCAATGAATTAATCGGCCTAATAAAAACCTACGGGGACTGGGTTGAACCAAAATAAAAAAGGGTGAAAATTAAATTTTCCACCCTTGCTATATTATTTGTTTCACGTGAAACTATCTACCCAGATGAATCAAAAGAACAGAAATATCACTTGGTGAAACTCCACTAACCCTTGAGGCTTGACCAATTGTAACAGGCTTAATCTTACTCAGCTTCTCTTTCGCTTCAATACTAAGACTTTTCATTTCTCTGTAATCCAGCTCTTCAGGAATCTTAACGTTTTCAAGCCTATTCAACTTATTAGCCATTTCTTCTTCACGCTGAATGTATCCCTCGTATTTCAAAACGATCTCAGCTTGTTCTACACTATCCGGATGTTCTAATGATGCTTCCACAGCCACATTATTGAACTCCTCGCTCCACAATTTTAAATCATCACTAGAAACAAACGGTCGCGTGATTAATGACGATAATTTCACTTGTTGATCAATCGGGGAAGATCCAAGATCCAACAATCGCTCATTGGCAACCTCAGGCCTTACACCAATATTACGCATCGCCCGAATTAATTTTTCAGTGCCGCTTATTTTGTTTTCAACTCGTTTCATCGCTGCATCATCAGCTAATCCAATTTCATAACCAATTGGAGTCAGTCTAAGGTCTGCATTATCCTGTCTTAGTAGAATTCTAAATTCCGCCCTTGAAGTAAACATACGATAAGGTTCCTTTGTGCCCTTAGTGATCAAGTCATCTATAAGAACACCGATGTAAGCATCGTTTCTTCCTAAAACAAAATCTGGCAACTCATGAACCTTTCTGTGCGCATTTATACCTGCCATCAATCCTTGACAAGCTGCCTCTTCATAACCCGTTGTTCCATTGATTTGACCAGCGAAATACAAATTGTCAACCAATTTAGTCTCCAACGAATGTTTTAGCTGAGTAGGGGGGAAGTAATCATATTCAATAGCATAACCAGGTCTAAACATCTTTGCATTTTCAAAGCCCGGAATACTCTTTAGTGCCTTGTATTGAACATCTTCAGGTAAAGACGTACTAAACCCATTCACGTAGATTTCTACCGTATTCCAACCCTCTGGTTCAACAAAGATTTGATGTCTTTCCCTATCTGCAAAACGGTTGATCTTGTCTTCAATACTAGGACAATATCTCGGACCAGAACTTTTAATAGCCCCATTAAACATTGGTGACCGATCAAAACCTTCTCTCAACAACTCATGAGTTTCAAGATTTGTATACGTAATGTGACAAGGACGCTGCATTTTAAGCGCCTCAGTATCACCAAAACTAAATTTTGAAGGAACTTCATCTCCAGGTTGAATTTCCATTTTAGAATAATCCAAAGATCTTCCATCTATTCTTGGTGGAGTACCCGTCTTCATTCTTCCTGATTCAAAACCCAACTCAATCAGATCTTCTGTTATTCCCGTTGCCGCTTTCTCACCAACACGACCTCCTCCAAATTGTTTTTCACCAATGTGAATCAACCCATTCAGAAAAGTGCCATTCGTCAACACCACCGCCTTGCCATATATGTTCATACCAAGACTCGTTTTAACACCAACAGCTTTGCCATTTTCCACCAAAAGACCAGAACACATGTCCTGCCAAAAATCCACATTGGGATTTCTTTCCAATAACAATCGCCACTCTTCAGCAAAGCGCATCCTGTCATTCTGGGTTCTTGGGGACCACATTGCGGGACCCTTGGATCTATTCAACATTCTAAATTGAATAGCACTCACATCACTCACATAACCACTGCCACCACCTAAAGCGTCAATTTCTCTTACAATTTGACCCTTGGCAACACCGCCCATAGCCGGATTACAGCTCATTTGGGCAATTGTGTTCATGTTCATTGTCACCAATAAAACCTTGCTCCCCATCTTAGCTGCTGCGTTGGCGGCCTCACAACCCGCATGGCCTGCGCCCACAACAATCACATCATAACTCGAAATCATTGGAAATTTTTTGTTTCACGTGAAACAAAAGTACAACATGTAAAAGGAGATTGTTTCACGTGAAACTAAAAAAGACGCAAATAATAATCCTCTTTTTGTCTCATAA
>SBFR01000110.1 GCA_006227105.1 Bacteroidota bacterium | reverse complement strand
TCTGGAACAGCTTGTGATACACTAAGAAACTATAACCCGGTAACTGAAGACCTTGCGGCATACATTACAGAATTCACAGGATGGAATGATTGGGGATATTTCCCTGGTACCGGTGGTTATGATTACCCTCCTGTCTTCCCTACTACACGTTGGGCAGATCGTTATGTAGCACCTGCTACAACTCAGGTAAGAAGATTGATCTTCCCTATTCTACAAGTCGACAATAATTCAGGAACAGGATTAATGAAAATACGTGTTCATTCTGAAACGGCTGGTAGTCCAGGTGCAGTTTTGGTAACAGATACGTTACTTCTTGCTGACATGGATGAACAAGCCTACAACACATTTGATTTTACGAATCCCCCAACAGTAACTGGTGCATTTTGGATATCATTTGAATTATTCTATGGCACACCACAGGATACTGTTGTACTCTCATGTGTAGATTTTGATTTTAGAAATGGAACTCTTGCAACAGGAGTAAATACAATGAAGATGTTCAATAATGCTCAATGGAGAACACCTGAATCGCTATATGGCACTTCATGGAAATCAAGCTTATGGCTGGATGTCCTGACATCCAACGGACCTGCGCCAGTTGCTAATTTCACGTATAGTGAAGCTGAAATCTGTCAGGGTGGGCAAATTACTGTGAATGGATCTGGTTCTACCAATACTACTTTCTATGACTGGTATGTAACGAATGACCCTGTCACTACAGTACTGGCAAACAGTAACCTTTCTGGCACAACGTTTACGTTTGCAAACACAGGAAACCATAGAATCTATCTCTTCGCAGATGGTTCATGTAAAACAAGTGGTTTGTATTTACCGGTAGTTGTTAATGCTCTTCCTTCGGCAACTGTTACAGGTACAGCAACAACGTGTGGAAATAATAACGGGGTTATTACAATTACTAACCCTACAGGTGGAGATACACCAAATTACAGCTACTCAATCAACGGTTCAATCTACCAGTCAGGTACCACTTTCAGCAACCTTGCTGCAGGTACGTATACCGTCTACATTAAAACTCCAGGAAGCAATTGCCAGGCAACATATTCTGTAACGATCGGATCTTCATCAGCATTTACAGCTACAGTCTCTCCAAATACATCTGTATGTCCAGGTAACTCTGCGACTATTACGGCATCAGGAGGAACGACCTACGCATGGTATGATGGAGCTACCTTGATTGGATCAACTGCGTCCTTAACTGTTACTCCGGCAACGACTACTCAGTATACTTGCTTAGTAACAAATGGATCAGGTTGTCAATCGACTGTTTACGCAACGGTTGCCGTAACTACACCGCCAAGTGCAAACTTCACATTTAATGATTTTTGCTTTGGAGCATCTAATGGTCCAACAAACATTGCGACTGCAGGTGGTACATTCAGCTTCAGCACTGCTCCAGGCGATGGAGCGACGATCAGTGCAACAACCGGAGTAATTTCAAACCCTACTCTTGGCACAACTTATTCTGTTCAGTATGCAGTTTCAGGAACTTGTCCTAACACGTTTGTTGAAACAGTTACTGTGAACTCAGTTGACGATCCTTCATTTACAGCTGCAAACTGGTGTCAAGGCAACAGTAATACTGTAACAAACATCGCAACTACAGGCGGTACATTCTCTTTAAACCCAACTCCTACTGATGGAGCTACAATCAGCTCTACCACAGGAGTAATAAGTAATGCAGTGGCTGGTAACTCATATACAATAGAGTACCTCACTCCTACTGGAGCATGTCAATCATCAAGCACTCAGACTGTGACTTACAATGCAACGCCTGCAGTGAATGGTGGTAATGATCAGACAGTTTGTGGTGGAGCTTCGGTTACTCTATCCGCTTCTGGTGCTACAACATACACTTGGACAGGTGGAGTAACAAATGGCGTTGCATTTACACCATCTGCTACGACTACATATACCGTAACAGGAACTTCGAATGGTTGTACAAATACAGACCAGGTAGTGGTAACAGTTAATCCAGCACCAACAGTTAATGCTGGTACTGATCAGTCAGCATGTGAAGGAAGTACTGTAACATTAACTGCTACAGGTTCTGCAACAACTTACACTTGGGACAATGGAATCACTCAAGGCACTTCATTTACACCTGCAGTCGGGTCAACGACTTATACGGTTACAGGAACTGGTACAGGAGGTTGTACAGCAACTGATCAGGTGAGTGTAACGATCAATTCTAATCCAACAGTAACATTAGCTTCATTCCCTACACCTTGTGTGAACTGGGATGGGTTCCTTCTTTCAGAAGGTTCACCTGCAGGAGGTTTATATTCTGGAACTGGTGTTAGTTCAAATGCGTTTGACCCACTGACAGCAGGTGTAGGTACTTACACGATCACTTATGATTATACGGACGGAAATGGTTGTTCAGGATCAGCTCAAGGCTCTATTACTGTTGATGCCTGTGCAGGTATCGAAGAGCAAGTAAATCCTGAATTCGGATTGTATCCGAATCCAACCAACGAATTCGTAAATATCGAGTTCGAAGGAAAGTTCGATTATACAGTGTTTGATGCAAGTGGACGATTGATCACTTTTGGATCAGGAAACAATGTAAGCACCGTTGATATGACACACTTCGAATCTGGTGTATACATGTTTGAATTGCAAAGTTCAACTGTTTCATCAACGATTAGAGTGATCAAACAATAATAAATCAATTGATAAATAATTAAGCCCCGGAGTTTCCGGGGCTTTTTTTTTGTGACATCTAGTGATGATTAACATTCACCACATAATTCTATATAACTGGTTGCTCTAACTCCTCGACCGCATTTAAACTACATCTCAAAGCAGTAACTTTCTTTTTAAATTCTTGACGAGTCAGTGCTTCACAGATTCACAGACATTATTACTCCAAACAAAATAGTACTGAAAAGAAAAATCCCGACTTTCATCGGGATCTATTCATTAATTCTTGATAACTGGAAGATTTCTGGTCGATCCATCCTCGAACTCTACAATCAATCTGTAATAACCAGTCATCCAGTCATTCGTCGTAAGCTCGATCAAATCTCCTTCCATGTGCTCTGAAAAAATCATTCTATCTTGAAGATCAATGACAGAAATCGTTACCTTCTCACCTTTTGATAGTTTGATGTTTAAATAATCTTTTGTCGGATTAGGAAATACGAACACTTCTCTTGCACTCTCTATTTCTTCAACTGACACATAACAATTGTTCAATGCATTAAACGTTGGAGTACCATAAATAAATGTTTGTCCATCAGGACATCTGGCGTAAGCAACGTCTGTTGTTTGTGTGAAATAGTTGAGGTAATCATACAACTGAACCCCATCTGTCAAAATAAGTTCCTCTCCTGCTGAGTTTAATTTGAAATTAGCATGAAGTCCTGATTGTAACGTATCATTATCGGCCCAAATCACAAGCACTCCTCCGGCAGGCAAAATAGTACCAGCAGGTATAGCCCATTTAGTGATATTCGCCGGATCGTCAGATAAGTACATTCCTCCAAGATCAAATGCTGTAGATGTTGTATTATACAATTCGATCCAATCATTGTACTCTTCGTAATTATCAAACCCATAACTTGAATTTGATGCAAGAATTTCGTTGATCAATACATCTCCAACCGATGGAAAAGGAGCTGTAGCAAGGAGTGAATAAAACTCATGCTCCGCTCTCTGAGGACTGAACTTTCCGGCAACAGTGTTTTCCGCATAGAAATAAAACTCCATTTCGGAACTAGTCAACGTTACGCTTACACCATATACATTATCTCCTGCAGCACCGTCACCATGAGCCCCGTCATCAAACATTTGAATTCGATTAAATCTCAAAGGATGATCCATTCTATACCCGAAGTAGACAACGGTTTCATTTGAGCAAGTTGCCGTCACAAAAACGGTCTCACCTACACTTGGAGAAGGATTACTAACCGCATATGATAGAATCTGAGGACCGACTAGCAGATAATCTGAATTAGAATTAAAAAATGTAACACGTTGATCCATTAAATTCTGAATTCCATAAGTCGTCATTCCAGGTCCAGGTCCACTGCTGGTTACGTTTGTGGTTAGACCACCTTGAAATTGAGCATAAGTAAAGAACTTATATGGGTCAGCCAACACGTAAGAATCTATAGTAGTTTGTAATTGATTTGCTGTATTGATATAATCTCCTGAAGCAAATATTTCCTGGACCATTGTCCTAACATGGGCCATATACATCCTTTTATACATTGGGTCGGCCATTATCTTAACGATAAGCGGGTGATTTGCAGACGCTGAGTTTGAAAAAGGATCCAAAGTCCAAGGGGTTGTCAACTGACCTGAGCCTGTTCCACCCGGAAAACCAGCAAAACTCATGTTTAAGTCCCAAACAGTTGGAACGAATCGGTCATTTAGGTCATTGTATAAATAATAATTCTGTCTAAACGCTCCACTATAAGAGTCCAAATTCACCAAAACATTATTGAAAGCAAGCATCCAGATTGCTCTATCCATGTCAAGATAATTTTCGATATTCCCAAAATCGTTATTCAAGACATTAATCATTTCTACCAGATCGGTCCATCCAAAGTCTGATTTCATCTCATAACGAGAAGTATAAAGAGTAGTGTCTGTGCCCAGATAGTTCAAATCCGGATTCCCATTACTACCGGGACCGGCACCTCCAACAGGATTACACTTTACAAAAGCTCCGTCTGATGAATAATAATGATCTCCATTGAATTTTCCATTAATACTTTCGGCGTTGGAGTATACCCCTCTCAAAGAACCATTGATATACACATTGGCAAAATTTGCCTTTGGACAATCCATATATTGCTCAAGAATTGCATACGAAAGCACTTCACGTATCATAGAAGGATCTTGATATCCATTCTGCAATTTCAAATCGGTATACCCCTCATAATTATAGCTTCCATGCGTATAATTCAGCTCAATGTGCAAAGGGTTTTTATTGTTATTCGCATTATAGGAGCTATTCCCTTTATACTTGACACCTACACTGTCATAGACAACTCCATTGATCCTAACAGAGTCGGCAAGTAAATAATCTTCCGTTGTTGAAGCTAAAGCATCGAGCTGAGAATCCCAGTTCGTAAACCCAAAGAAGATCTCAATGGTCTGAACCGTTGAACGATCATAAAGTCCTTGAGAAAAGACATGCCCAATCCCCAGACCGGTCATGAAAAGAAATAAAGAGACGTGTTTCATAATTGCAATTTAGGTGAATAGACGACAAAAATTATATTATCCCTCAAAAAAAAAGACACCCGTTAAGGTGTCCTTTAATTTTAAGTGAAGATCTATTTAAATATCGATCTTCGCGTACTTAGCATTCTTCTCAATAAACTCTCTCCTTGGTGGAACATCGTCTCCCATCAACATTGAGAATATCTGATCACATTCAGCTGCATTTTCAATTGTCACTTGACGCAATGTTCTACTTTCAGGATTCATGGTTGTTTCCCAAAGCTGCTCAGCATTCATTTCTCCAAGACCCTTGTAACGTTGAACGTTCACTGAAGATTCACTTCCTCCTCCTTTTAAATCCTGGATCAAGCGATCTCTCTGATCATCGTTCCATGCATAAACGGCCTTTGTTCCTTTTTTAACCTGATACAAAGGTGGAGTCGCAATATAGATGTATCCATTTTCGATCAACTCTTTCATATATCTGAAGAAGAACGTTAAGATCAACGTTTCGATGTGAGAACCATCCACGTCGGCATCACACATGATAATGATCTTGTGATATCTTAACTTTTCTAAATTCAAAGCCTTAGAATCTTCTTCGGTACCTATTCGAACTCCAAGGGCAGTGTAGATGTTTTTGATCTCTTCATTCTCGAGAATCTTGTGTTGCATTGCCTTCTCAACATTCAGGATCTTACCTCTCAACGGCATGATTGCCTGAAAATGTCTATCTCGACCTTGCTTAGCAGTTCCACCCGCCGAATCTCCCTCGACAAAGTAGATCTCACATTTTGCAGCATCTTTTTCAGAACAGTCTGCCAGCTTACCAGGCAAACCAGATCCAGTCAATACACTCTTTCTCTGAACGAGCTCTCTTGCCTTTCTGGCTGCATGTCTCGCTCTCGCAGCAAGGATAACCTTATCTACAATGATCTTTGCTTCTGAAGGATGTTCCTCAAGATAATTTGAAAGCATTTCAGAAACGGCTTGCGAAACAGGAGCAGTTACTTCTCTGTTACCAAGTTTTGTTTTAGTCTGTCCTTCAAACTGTGGCTCTGCTACCTTAACCGAAACTACAGCAGTTAATCCTTCACGGAAATCATCGCCATCAATCTCGATCTTTTCCTTGGCAAGCATACCAGAATCAGTCGCGTACTTCTTTAATGTGTTCGTTAAACCTCTTCTGAAACCAGACAAGTGAGTTCCACCTTCATGAGTATTGATATTGTTCACATATGCCTGAATATTCTCCGTGTATGATGTATTGTATGTCAATGCAACCTCTACAGGGATCCCTTCGCGCTCTCCTTCAAAGTAGATCACATCTGAGATCAAAGGCTCTCTGTTTCTATCAAGGTATGATGCGAATTCTTTCAAACCACCTTCAGAATAATACACAGTTGAAGCTGGTTCTCCTTCGTCATTTACATTTCGAAGATCTACTAATGTGATTTTGATCCCTTTATTCAGGAATGCCAATTCACGCATTCTGGCAGCAAGCGTATCAAAGTTATATTCTGTCGTTTCGAATATGGTTGCATCAGGTGTAAAAGTTACTTCAGTACCAGTTTCGTTAGATTCACCAGCAACTCGAACATCGTATAATGGTTTACCTGTTGAATATTCCTGCTCAAATATTTTACCTTCTCTTCGAACAGTTGCCTTAAGGTGTGTTGACAAGGCATTCACACAAGACACCCCAACTCCGTGAAGACCACCAGAAACTTTATACGTGTCTTTATCAAATTTACCTCCGGCATGAAGCACCGTCATTACCACCTCAAGTGCACTCTTTTTCTCTTTAGTGTGCATTGCTGTAGGAATACCTCTACCATTATCTCGAACTGTAATTGAATTGTCTTCATTGATGTGCACGATGATCGTGTCACAGTAGCCTGCTAAGGCCTCATCAATTGAGTTATCAACCACCTCGTACACCAAGTGATGAAGTCCTTTGACTCCGACATCACCAATGTACATGGCAGGTCTTTTACGAACGGCTTCCAATCCCTCAAGGACCTGAATATTATCCGCTGAATAATTATCTTTTTTTACTTCTTCACTCATGATTTTCTATTTGAGCTATCTACATTTTGATAAGCCAACAAAAATAAGGAAAACAGACGCTTTTTCCTCTTAATTTGGGTGATAAGAAGAGATACTTTTCAACAAAATATCAACGAAAAAGGAGGTCTTTCAACCTCCCTGTTTTATCAATCTTTTTTGATCCAATCAATTACCTCAGGATCGTTAGGCAGCATTCGGGGCGAAATCACTTTTTCCAGTCTACCCTCTTCACCTATCAGGTATTTCTGAAAGTTCCATTTTACCTCGTTGTCCTCAAGCCCATTCTGCTCTTTCTCGGTCAGGAACTTATACAACGGATGCATATCCTTACCCTTTACATCAATTTTCGACATCATAGGAAAAGTTACCCCGTAATTTTTCTTGCAAAATGAAGCGATTTCTTCGTCAGTACCTGGCTCTTGCCCCATGAAGTTGTTCGCTGGAAAACCTACGATCACAAAATTGCTGTCTTTGTAATTCTCATAGACTTCTTCCAATTGCTCATATTGAGGGGTTAAGCCACATTGTGATGCGGTATTAACGATCATAACCTTTTTCCCTTTCAACGTTGAAAGATCAAATTCATTTCCATTAATATCTGTTACCTTAAACTGATAAATTGTCATATCTATTTTATTTTCTTGAGCTGTACAGCAAAAAATTGAAAAAAGTATTAATCCTAAACTAAAGATCTTCATGTCGTTATTTTTTCTTGTAAACAGAATTAATTTACTAATGTTCAAATATATCATAAACAACGGAACATTTTTTGAGTTTTATCGATATAACTAAACAATGAGATATTTACTGACCATATACATCCTGTTATTTTTTGTTCCATTGTACTTTGGTCAACTTTCTGGTGTATGGCAAGGAATCATGATCAAAGATGGATCAAGTAACGATCAGTCAACCCTAGTATTTGCCAATTTCGAGATCTCAGACGGAAAAGTATCAGGAAACACAAGGAATGAGATGTACGACACCGATATGTTTGCTGTTAAAAAGATACGCGGAACATCAACTCAAAACAAGCTTTCCTTTTCTGAATTTGTCATTGAAAAGAAGAAAAACAACTCCAAGATCAATTGGTGTAATATCTCAGCAGACCTCATTTATGACGATAGCACAGGATATTTAACAGGAAGGTATACCAGCAGTGATTGCAAAAGAAACAATGGAAAGATCATTCTTTACCGATCTAAAGGTGAATTCCCTAAAGACGAAGAGTCAGCATTGTCACAGGTCTGGTACTCTCGATTCCTGATTGATCTAAAAAAAGGTTATAATGCCCCTGAAATAAGAGAAAAGGAAAGGAAAAACTTTGTTTTCCAACCGATCTATTTTGATTACGACAAAGACGAGTTAAAGCAAGAATATTACCCGTTTTTGATCAAAATGGTTAGAGTTGTCGATGGACACAGTGACTTACGAATTAAAGTAACCGGACACACTGACTCTGATGGTTCAGATGCATACAACGATGACCTTTCCAAAAGGCGAGCTGAAGCATTAATCAACTTCTTTGTGAGTCATGGCCTTTCCAAGGACCGAATTGTCCTTGATTTTAAGGGAGAGAAAGAGCCCATCGACAGCAACAACACACCAGAAGGTAAACAAAAAAACAGAAGGGTTGACTTTTCCTTTATTTAACTTTTTTCTTCGTTGTAAACTCAATTACAACCCCTATTGTTGGCTGCACTATTCCTGAAGTATTTGCCACTTCTTTGGTTAAATAACGGTTGGGATCATTCGGATCGGTCAGCGGATTCCCCTGTTCATCTTTTTGAAGCAAAAGTGTCGGAGCTACAGTAGTCTTGTACCCATACATATTTTGAATATCCAAGTAGAAATCCATATTGATCTTCTGAAGATAGATCTTTTTATCTACTCTAAAATTCAATTGATGAAAGCTTGACTCTCTTTCCGTATTCAACCTATTATAATCAAGCACACCCTGCCCTCTCAAATCCCAAACCTGCTTCAAGGAGGAGGTAGCAATGTCATATGGAGTGTATGGTGCCCCAGTAGAGAACAACCATCTCAATCCAATTTCCCATCCCTTTTTAAAGCGTTTTCCTCCGGTCAAAGAAACTGAGTGTCTACTATCCCATGATGATGCCACATACTGATCGTCCTTGTCCTTAAATTCAGAGGTAACAAATGTGTAAGCCACAATCCCATAATATCCTTTATAAAGTTTTTGCTGATATAAAAACTCTGCTCCATATGACCTTCCAGTCGATATTGAACTAATCTCTTCATTTCCTATAATTCCAAAGTCGGAACCTAAATTTGCAAGAGATATTGAATCTTTAAGCGAGAAAGGATATCGAGTATAGTTTTTATAAAATCCTTCAACTGTCAATCTGCTGTCTTTTTCCGTCAGATACTCTAATCCAGCAACATAATGATCAGCCCTGATGTATTTTATATTGTTCTCTTTATTCACCAGATCTCCATTCGTATTTCTATAACCAAGTATTGTATATGCCGGCAACTGATGGAATCTTCCAATACTTGAGTTAAAACTCCATTTTTCTGAAATGACATAACGAGCCGACAAAACAGGTGAAATTTGATCAAGCGGGTTTAACAGACTACTCGAATAATCAGATACATCGGACCTTAGCCCAAAGGATAATCCTAAACGATCATTAAAAAAGTTCTTGTTCACTTGCGAAAAAACTGAGTACTTACTTAAGAAAAGGTCAGATGTATAATCAACTGTTACAGGTGTACCTCCTATTTGAATTCTATTAAAAGTGGAATTATTATAATGAACAAACTCATAACCGAATCCAACCATAAATTTCCAACCATTTACATTTTTTAAATGCTCAAATCGAAACTTATTTTCTGCTTCAAAAGAAGAATAATCCAACAGTTTGTTTTCATCGGTCTCAATGTTCTGAAAGTACCTCGTAGCGATATTCTTCAACATATTTCTACTCAGAATGAAAGTCTGATATGAATTTTTGGAATAATGAAGCCAGTTCATCCCAACCGTATAATTCCATTGATCTTGAGTCGGTATATTTCCTAAAATATACTCGTTAAACTCTCTTGTCTCTGGATCATCAACTTTGTCGTTTACCTTTGTATTAAGCTTAAAATCATCAATAGCTCCTAACCCAATAAACGTCACTTTATTCTTTTCATTTACTTTGAAATTGACTTTATATTGAAAATCATTATATGTCGGTAAAAAAGGTAATTGAAGAGCAGCAAAAAGAAATTGCAAATACGACCTTCTGGCAGAAAAAATAAAATCAGCTTTTTTACCCAGCGGCCCATCGAATGTTAAAGCAGCATCACTTGAGCCTAAAGCAAAATTGGTAATGAGGGCATCCTTATTCCCATCCTTTTGCTTAAAGCTGATCACAGAACTTAAACCGTTCGCTTTATTCACTGGAAATGCGGAAGAATTAAATTCTACTTCACGAATGAAATTCACGTTTAACAAGCCTACCGGACCTCCACTACTTCCTTGAGTTGCAAAGTGGTTAATGTTAGGCACTTCTATACCATCTAGATAAAACTTATTTTCTCCTGGCGATCCACCTCTAATAATAATGTCATTTCTAAATGAAGCACGTAATGCTACACCTGGTAGCGCCTGCAGAACTTTACTAACATCCCTGTTTGCTCCAGGTAAACGTTCGATCTCAGTCGAGTTTAAAGTTCTCATTGAAACTGGCGATTCTGCTTTTTTGACGAAAGCATCTGCTTTTACAACTACTTCTTTTTGTTCAACTACAATTGGTTCAAGTCTGATCTCAAGAAAAAGTGATCTCGCATTAGTGACATTTTGCTCGGTCAGTATTTGATCTATAAATCCCGATGAAGAAAATTTAACTGTGTACAAGCCAGGCTGAAGACTATCCAGTAAAAAGGTTCCATCGTCGAAAGTTATTGCTCCTTTCCCCTCTCCAACTAAGATTACTTTCGCAAATGGAATTGGTTCATTGGTCAAGTTATTTTTTACAGTACCAGAAATTTTTCCGATTTGGCCAAATGAAAAAAATGAAATTAAAAACAGACTTATAAAAAGAGCTCTCATCTCTAAAATTAAATAACTATCACAATGACAAACAAAACTGCCAAATGTTTAAAAAAGAAAAAAGCCATCTTTTCAGATGGCTTCAATTTATACCTTACCTAGCATGGCATTTTTCAAACCTGAATCAACAGGTTTATCGCCAAACCAAATTCCCCAAAGTGCTTTTTTGAATTCTAAACCTTTTTGAGTTCCAAGATTATCTCCATTCATAACTACTTGAACTCCAGTTCCAGGCTTATATATCAGGATAATGTCATCTCCAGATTTAAAAGGCTTACTAAAGATCTTCATAAAAGACTCGATCTCTGAATCAGTTGCTTTTCCTGCAGTAGAAGTTTTAAATCCTTCTTTTACAGTTTCAACAAACTTATCTCTCGTTACTTTATTAGAAACGATTTTCAATCGAATGCACATCTCTTCATCAGCATTTGTGATCTTCTTGGCATCAGTAGATTGAGATTGTAAATATAGTGCCGCCACATACAGATCTATAAAGTATTTTTCTCTTAATCCTGAACCATTGTATTTGACCACCTTCTCATTGATCTTCATTTTAGCAGGAAAAGTAACACCATGTGATTTAATATCCTGTGCAAAAGCTGAAACTGATAAAATCAGCATTAAAACAAGACTTGTACTTAACTTCGTAAACATAATTTTTATATTATTGATTAATGGCTAACTTTGAACAATCATTGTTCCAAACAAAACTACTAAATAAAATTTTATGTCTAAAATCACATTTTACGCAGCATTATTTTCAAGTTTAGCAATTCTTTCATCTTGTGGTGGAGGTTGGTCTGAAGAGCAAAAAGATCAGATTAAAAACACTTGTATTGGTAATGGCAATTATGATTGCGATTGTTACGTAGAGAAGATCACTACTGCACACCCTGATCCTGACACATACAACAGTTTGTCTAAAGAAGATAAGAATTCGCTTGTCGAAGGATGTATTCAGGAGGTTGAAGAAAACGAAGAGGAAGAAATGGAATCCTTCTAAAATAAAAGCAGCCTTAGGGCTGCTTTTTTTCTTTTATCCATTCAATGAAATTCACAAAATAAGATTGAGAATGATCAGTCATTATTGATTCCGGATGAAATTGAATACCGACCATTTTCTTTTCGTCCGAAGCAATGATCATTGGTATTGAACCACTATCTGTTGCGATCGCTTTTATATCACTCTTTTCCACATTACACGCCCAGCTGTGATAAAGTCCAATATTGCTTTTATCAACTATGTCTTTTACCAATAGATGACCCGGGTCATTGATGGTTAAGTACTCACTTTTACCATGACGCACTTCATTTAAATTGTAAATCTCTCCACCAAGCCACAGAGTGATCGCTTGCATACCCAAACAGATTCCAATGATGGGTTTTCTCCGAGCAAATCTATTTAAGACGCTATTAATAATTGGTTTTTCAGAAGGTAACCCCGGACCTGGCGATAACAATATTGCGTCAAAATGTTCAAGATCTTCTAATTTGACAAGCTCAAAATCAAATACCTCATTTTCTAAGCCTAGCGATAGGAATTGATAGGATATATTAAATGTAAATGAATCGTGAAAATCTATAATCGCCAGCTTCAATCCGAATATTTTTAATTTTACCACAACAAATGTAAAGAAAACGAGTTCACTATCATTTTAATGGTTATGAAGAAAGCAATTTCAATCCCTGGAGCACCAAAACCTATTGGACCTTATAGCCAAGCCATTCTTTCAGGCAATACTCTTTATGTTAGTGGACAGATTCCACTAAATCCACACAATGGAGAGCTGGTTTTAGAAAGTATTGAAGCATCAACTCATCAGGTGATGAACAACATTAAGGCTCTATTGGAAGAAGCCGGAATGGACATTGAAAACATTGTGAAATGCAGTATTTTCCTGAAGGACCTTAATGATTTTGCTCTAGTTAATCAGGCGTATGGCAGTTATTTTACGAATACCCCGCCAGCTCGAGAAACCGTTCAGGTGTCTAGACTTCCCTTGGATGTACCTATTGAAATTTCCTGTATTGCCGTTAAGTTCTAACCACACTGAAAATAGAAAATTACCATATTAAACTATCGGTTGTAATTGTCAATTACAATGTCGAATACTTTTTGGAGCAATGTCTGAACTCTGTTTCCAAGGCAATGGAAAAAGTGTCGGGTGAAGTATTTGTTGTAGACAACAATTCTATTGATGGTAGTGTGGAGATGGTCCGCTCTAAATTTCCGGCTGTTCATTTGATCGCCAATACAGAGAACCTCGGATTTTCAAAAGCCAATAATCAGGCAATGAGAATTGCTAAAGGGGAGTACATTCTACTTCTTAATCCGGATACTGTAGTTGAAGAGGATACTTTTTTAAAAGTTGTCCAATTCATGGATGATCATAAAGATGCTGGAGGTTTGGGAGTGAGAATGATCGATGGAAAAGGAAAATTCCTTCCTGAATCAAAAAGAGGCCTACCTACCCCAGCAGTCGCTTTTTATAAGATATTCGGTTTAAGCACTTTGTTCCCTCGATCTAAAAAATTCGGACAATATCACCTTGGGTATCTTGATGAATTCCAAACGCATAAAATTCAGATCCTCAGCGGGGCCTTCATGTTAATGCGTAATGATGCCTTAAAAAAAGTGGGGTTATTGGATGAAGCTTTCTTTATGTATGGAGAAGACATCGATCTTTCCTATAGAATAATCAAAGGTGGATACAACAATTATTATTTCCCGGAAACAAGGATTATCCATTATAAAGGTGAAAGCACTAAAAAAAGCTCGGTAAACTACGTCTTCGTTTTTTACCGTGCGATGGTCATTTTTGCGGCGAAGCATTTCAGTCAAAAGAACGCCAGATTATTCTCATTTCTAATCAATGCTGCAATTTACTTCAGAGCCTCAGTGGCTGTTGTAAATAGATTTGTAAAAAAAATGATCTTACCTGTTTTTGATACGGTTGTAATAGCAAGTGGATTAATGGCGCTTACAAATTATTGGAAGATCAACTCTATTGAATTCCCCGAAACAATACTAAAATATGCCATCCCTGTTTATACGATCATTTGGGTCACAAGCAACTTCTTTAGTGGCAGTTATGATCGTCCAATTAAAATCTCTCGATTTGCAAAAGGAACTTTTTCTGGTCTTTTGGCAATACTGATTGTTTATGCTCTACTTCCAAAAACCTGGCAATTCTCACGTTTGTTCATATTAACTGGAGCTCTGTGGACTTTCTCATATATGGTCATTTCCAGAATTTACCTCCATTTCTTCATTGGAGGTCCTTTTTCATTAAGACCTGTCATCAATAAAAGATTTGCAATAGCAGGAAGCAAGAGTGAATTCGATCGAATTTCAGACATTTTGAAAAATACCGGTTCTAAAATCGAGTCGATCTTATGGGTTACCACTGAAAAAAGCAATGGAAATGAAGCTCAATTCAATATTAACCAGCTGGATCAGATCGTCCATATTCACAAGATCGATGAAGTAATTTTCGCAGCAAAAGACAATACGGCAGCAGAGATCATTCAATGGATGTCATTCCTTCCTGAAACGAATATCGACTTTAAGATCGCGCAGCCTGATACCTTATTCCTTATCGGAAGTAACTCAATTGAAACTGCTGGTGATCTTTATGTGGTAAATGTCAATGCCATCCAACGACCGGAAAATGTAAGAGCAAAACGTACGTTTGACCTTCTCATTTCAACAGGATCAATGTTGGTCTTCCCTTTAACCTTTTGGTTATTTAAAAATCCGATGATTTATTTGAAAAATCTTTTTTCAGTTTTCCGTGGTAAACTTTCTTTTGTCGGTTATTCTGTTTCACAGGATTTAAATGCCCACCAATTACCAAAGTTAAAGACCGGCTTACTATCACCTATCGATGGAACGTCTTTCAGTGAATCTGATCTTGCTCACAAGTTAAACTTGATCTATGCTAGAGATTACAATATCCAGAAGGATATCTCCATTTTAATGAAAGCATGGAAAAAACTGGATCGAAACACAACAAAATAGCTATTGTCCAAAAGGAATTTTAGCTTATTTTTGTATCCGATTTTAAAACCCTTTATCAAAAGTTATGGCGCAAATAGAGATCAGACTTCCTAAAATGGGAGAAAGTGTGACGGAAGCAACAATTACCAACTGGTTAAAGAATGTTGGTGACACTGTTGATATGGACGAGCCACTTGTGGAAGTTGCAACGGACAAAGTTGACAACGAGCTTCCTTCTGAGGCCGCAGGGGTTTTGGTAAAGCGTCTTTTTGAAAAAGATCAAGTAGCTCAGGTTGGTGATGTGATCGCCATCATTTCGACAGATGGAGATGGTGGATCTGCAGCAAGTGAGCCTGCTAAGGAGATCAGTAATCCGGTTGCATCTGCTGAGGCAATAACAAAAACCGTAGAACAGGCTGTAGCAACAGTAAACGGATCATCAGAGGAGATTTCCAAAAATGGCCCTTCTGGAAAATTCTATTCACCGTTGGTGAGAAGCATTGCTGAAAGAGAAGGAATTTCAATGAACGAACTTGAAACAATAAATGGTTCAGGTCAAGCAGGGAGAGTAACTAAAAAAGATATACTTGATTACGTCGATAACCGTGGTGCTCAACCAGCGGCTGCTGCGGCTTCCGTATCAACGAACAATGTAATTACTCCAGCACCAGCTGCAGCAACACCGGCATCAGCGCCATCTCCAACTTCTGCTGTAACGAACAGCTTCTTAAGTAATATTAAGGAACCAGTAGTTATGCCGAATCCAGGTGATGAGATCATTGAGATGGATCGAATGAGAAAGATCATTGCTGAACACATGGTGATGTCAAAGCATGTCTCACCTCACGTTACTTCTTATGTTGAAGCAGATGTTACAAATATTGTAAACTGGAGAAATAAAGTTAAAAACGAATTCATGAAGCGCGAGGGAGAAAATATCACCTTCACTCCTATCTTCATTGAAGC
>SBFR01000029.1 GCA_006227105.1 Bacteroidota bacterium | reverse complement strand
CCAAACATGCTTGCAAAGATCAGTATTACCGATCTAGATGTTGCAAAAGCGACAGTGATCCCATCAAGAGCGATCATGAAATCACAGGAAAACAAAGATTTTGTATACGTAGCAACCGAAAAATCAGGTACTGAATACACAGTTAAAAAAGTGTATGTAAAAGTGATGGAAAGGTATAACGGTGAAGCAATGATCTCAGCGAATAGTAAGATCAAAGAGGGAAGTAAGATCGTTGTCGAGGGAGCGAAAGGAATTACAGAGAAAGATATAGTTCGATCCAAATAAGAAAAACGAAAATGGAAAAAGAAACTAAAGGATTTGGATTGTCGACCTTATCGGTTAACAATCGTAAAACCGTATTCCTGATCACCATGATCATTCTTCTTGGCGGTCTTATGGCATACACATCAATGCCTAAGGAAAATTTCCCTGAGCTGCAAATCCCAGAAATTTACATTGGAATTGCAAAACCAGGATCTTCTCCGAAATACATGTCTGAAAAGATCGCAGAATCGATTGAGAAAGAGCTTGGAGGCATCAAATTAGTAGACGAGATCAACTCCAATTCAGTTCATGGATATACAACTATTCGTGTCAAGTTCGACTTCAAGATGAAGGTTGATCAGGCCCTTCAGAAGGTCAAGGATGCTGTCGATAAAGCAAGAACGAAACCCGATTTCCCTGCTTTACCTGTCGAGCCCAACATCTTTGAGATGGATCCTGCACAGATGCCTATCAGAAATATCAACTTAAGAGGTGAAAATGCCATCCTTTTGAAGGAAATTGCTGAGATTCTTGAAAAGAGAATCGAAGATCTTCCTGAAATTTCAGAAGTCGATATCAGAGGTGTCCAGGAGCAAGAAATGAGGATCGAAGTTGACCCTATCAAAGCTCAATCTGTCAATGTAACCCTGGATGACATTCAGAATGCGGTAAGTTCGGAGCATCAAACCATTCCTTCAGGTGAGATCCTGATGGATAACGTGAGAAAAACGATCCGAATTGAAGGTGAATTCAAAAACGAAAATGACCTAAAGAAGATCATCGTAAAACAAGATGACTTCATGCCTGTGCATCTTGAGGATGTAGCTGACGTCTTTTTTGGAAATGCGGACACCACGTCTTACGCAAGAGAATTTGGTGATCCGGTTGTTATGCTCGATGTTAAAAAACAAGGTGGACAAAACCTCTTGGAAGCGAGTGAGAAAATGGACCAATTACTGGAAGAAGCGAAAAAAGACGGAACGATTCCAAAGAGTATTAGTGTTACGGTGACCAATGATCAATCGAACAATACTCGAGACATGGTTTCGAACCTTGAAAACTCAATTATTTTCGGAATCATTCTCGTTGTTGGAGTCCTTCTATTCTTTCTTGGAATCCGCAATGCCTTATTTGTAGGTGTGGCCATTCCTTTAAGTATGTTAATGTCGTTCCTGATACTTTCATCAATGGGAGTAACATTGAACCTGATGGTACTTTTCTCGCTGGTATTGGCTTTGGGAATGCTCGTTGACAATGGTATTGTGATCGTGGAGAATATCTACCGACACATGGATGAAGGGTATAAGCCGAAACAAGCAGTGATCATGGGTGTAGGTGAAGTTGCCTGGCCGATCATTGCATCAACAGCCACAACACTTGCAGCTTTCATTCCTCTTGCATTGTGGCCTGGTATCATGGGTGAATTCATGAAGTTTTTGCCAATTACTCTGATTATCGTCCTTGGATCTTCATTGTTTGTGGCATTGGTGATCAATCCTGTTTTAGCAGTGGCATACATGAAAGTAACTCAGGATGTTCCTAACAAATCAAAGGTTCTGAAAGTCTCTGCATTTCTTTCTATCATAGGCGTACTTCTGATCATCGTTGGTGCGATTACCTGGGGAAATTTATTCCTTCTTGCAGCCATCCTTGGCTTACTGAACGTATATGTATTTTATCCGGGAACTATGCGTTTTCAGAATGGATTCTTACCAAAACTTGAAGCATTTTACGAGCGTTTTCTGACTTTTGCGTTAACGGGAAAGGGACCAAGAAAATTCCTTTTAGGAACCATTGGATTATTCTTTTTGTCCTTTGTTCTAATGGGGGTATTCCCTCCAAAAGTAGATTTCTTCCCTGCGAACGAGCCAAATTATGTCAATATTTTCATTTCTCATCCAATTGGTACGGACATCAAAATAGCCAACCAAACCACACTTGAGGTTGAGGCGCTGTTGAATGATCTTTTAAAAGAGGATATCCAGGCGGATATCAAGAAAGGAATTCCGGAAAATGAGCGATTCATTCAGTCGATCATTTCTCAGGTTGGAGAAGGAACTAGTGACCCTCAACAAGGAGTTGCAATGGGTAATACGCCTCACAAAGGGAGAGTAACAGTCAACTTTGTTGAATTCCAATACCGTAACGGAAAGAAAACATCCGATGTGCTAAAACGCATTCAGGATGCCATCAAAGGACGATTTACTGCAGATATCGATATTACTGCGGCGAAAGATGAAATGGGTCCACCACAAGGAGCTCCGATCAACATCGAAGTAACCGGGAGAATGGATTACAAAGAACTTATTGCTGAAGCTGAAAAGATCAGGATCTTTTTAGATCGTAAAGCGGTACCAGGTGTCGAGAAGCTTAAACTCAACGTTGAAGCAAACCGTCCGGAGATTCCAATTAAAGTTGACCGTGATCAAGTTCGAAAACTTAATGCATCCACCTATCAGGTGGGAATGGCGATGCGTAAAGCACTACTCGGACAGGACATCACTACTTATACAAAGGATGAAGAATCGTATGATATTGTCGTGCGTTTCAATCAAAACAGCAGAGAGAACTTTGACGCTTTAATGGATCAGCGTTTGATCTTCCGAAACAACAAAGGGCAGTTAATGAATATTCCAGTACGTTCTGTAATTCAAAACCCTCAAGAGGAAGCTTCCTTTTCTGCTGTAATCAGAAAAGATCAAGTTCCTTTGGTAGCAGTTACATCCAATGTAACGGAGGGGTTCAATGCCAATGAAGTGGTTCAGATCCTTAAGAAACATATGGAATCTTATGAAGACAAGGGAGAGTTGAGCGATAAATTGTCGTATAAATTTGCCGGTCAGCAAGATGAACAAGCCAAAGAAATGGCATTTTTGAGCAAAGCACTTTTAATCGCCGTATTCCTGATCCTTGTAATTATCGTTGCTCAATTCAATTCGTATAGTGCTCCAGGTGTGATCATGTTCACCGTATTACTTTCGTTAATCGGAGTACTACTCGGTCTTGTGATATCAAGACAAAACTTTGTGATCATGATGACCATGATTGGAATCATCTCTTTGGCCGGTGTGGTTGTTAACAATGCAATTGTTTTGATCGATTACACCAACATGCTTCGTAAGAAAAGAAGAGAAGAGCTTGAAATGGATGAAGATCAAATGTTGCCTTACGATGAGATCGTCAAAGCGGCCATTCAAGGTGGAAAAACAAGATTACGTCCGGTTCTACTTACAGCAATAACCACCATACTTGGATTGATACCAATGGCAGTTGGGTTGAATATCGACTTCCTTGGATTCTTTACCTCTTATGACGCTAATGTGTTCATTGGAGGAGATAATAATCTATTCTTTGCACCAATGTCATGGACGATCATTTATGGATTGACATTTGCGACATTTTTAACATTGGTTATCATCCCATCTCTGTATCTCCTTACTTACCAATTTAAAGTATGGGTATTCAAGAAATTGAACTGGAAAATGACCAGTAACCTTTAAGTTAGCTTTCTAATAATGAAACCCTGGATTCAATGATCCGGGGTTTTTTATTTTCAAAAATTCATTTTGTAAAGTATCTGATAAACAAGATGTAAGAATCTTATTTAAATTCAGTCTATTCAATTTTTTACCTCTTTTGATTTGTACCGTTAATCGGGTCAATCTAAGAATTGGTCGAAAACAAAAAATATTTTTTTTACTTAGGATTCCAAGGATAAAATAGGGTTATTTTCTACGAAACCCAATTTTCTTTCTATGAATAGAAAATATATGACAACTATTCAATCTCAAATCAATTGGTATGCATGCATAGGATAAAAGAAACTGCAATAGTTGTTCTTTTTTGATTTTATTTCCGTCTGAACTGGATATAAATTTGTCTTGTGATTGATGATCAAAACGTCATCAATCTGACTAGAAGTCTTTTTCAGTGAATAGTGGTTAGGTTAGGTTAGAAAAGCGACTCCCCCCAAAGGAGTCGCTTTTGTTTTATAGCATTACGGAACTCAACCATCGTTCCATTTCATCCAGTGAATATCCTTTTCTTTCCGCGATATCTTTCACCTGCTCTGAATTGATCTTCCCCAAACCAAAATACTTTGATTCCTCATGGGCAAAATACCATCCTGAAACAGAAGAAACAGGATACATAGCAAGACTGTCAGTTAAAGTTACACCAGTCAACTCATGCGCCTTTAAGATCGAAAACAAACCTATTTTTTCAGTATGATCCGGACATGCAGGATAACCTGGAGCCGGTCGTATACCTCTGTACTTCTCTTTGATCAACTCTTCATTTGAATAAGACTCTTTACTTGCATATCCCCAAAGGTCCTTTCGAACAATTTCATGCATTTTCTCTGCAAAAGCTTCAGCCAGTCTGTCTGCAAGAGCCTTGAGAAGAATTGCATTATAATCATCATGGTCCTTTTCAAATTCAATAACCTTTTCGTCCAGACCTATACCTGTCGTAACCACAAAACCTCCAATGTAATCATTGATCCCGGATTCTTTTGGCGCAATAAAATCCGCCAATGCAAGATTAGGAACGCCCTGAGCTTTCTTGGTTTGTTGTCTCAGCGTTCGTTGTACATGAAGCAGAGAACTTCGATCTTCATCCGCGTAGATCTCGATATCATCTCCAATTGAATTAGCAGGAAACAAACCCACTACAGCACGTGCCTCCAGCCATTTTTCGGATACGATCCTTTCAAGCATAGCTTGTGCATCCTTGAAAAGCTTTGTTGCCTCTACCCCAACAACCTTATCCTCAAGTATGGCTGGATATTTCCCATAAAGCTCCCATGTCTGGAAAAAAGGAGTCCAATCAATATAATTCAGTAGCTCACTCAAAGGATACCCCTCGTAATGGGTCAATCCCATCTTGTTGGGTTTCTGAATATCCTGAGGTTTAAAATCTATTTTATACTTATTTGTTCGGGCGGCATCGATGGTGATCAATTCTTTTGCTGCCCTATGCTTTTCGTGATGTTGTCTTACACGATCATATTCCTGATGCAACTCATGAATAAAATCAGTCTTTTTGGGACCCAGTAAACTTTCGACTACCGTCACAGCTCTTGATGCATCCAGAACGTGGATCGTCTCCCCTTTCAGATAATTCTGCTGGATCTTCACAGCAGTATGCACTTTAGATGTAGTAGCCCCACCGATCAAAAGCGGAATATTCATCCCCTCTTTTTCCATTTCCTTTGCCACTGTGACCATTTCGTCCAAAGACGGAGTGATCAAACCACTCAATCCGATCACATCGACATTATGTTTTTTTGCCTCTGCAATGATCCGTTCAAAGGGAACCATAACTCCAAGGTCGATCACTTCATAGTTGTTACATCCTAAAACCACACCCACTATATTCTTCCCGATATCATGCACATCTCCTTTGACAGTGGCCATGAGGATCTTTCCTGAAGATGAATTCCCTTCCTGTTTTTCTTCTTCAATATATGGGAGTAAATAGGCAACAGCTTTTTTCATTACCCTGGCTGACTTTACCACCTGAGGCAAAAACATCTTACCGCTCCCAAAAAGATCACCAACGATGTTCATTCCATCCATCAAAGGGCCTTCGATCACCTCTATCGGTCGTTGAAACTGATGTCTGCATTCCTCTACGTCCTGATCGATGAATTCTACAATTCCTTTTACCAACGCATATGATAATCTTCCTTGCACCGATTGTTCTCTCCATGAAAGATCAGCCTCCCTCTTTTTTCCATCCCCTTTCACCGTCTCAGCATACTCAAGCAATCGCTCGGTTGCATCACTTCTTCGATTGAGAAGTACATCCTCAACATACTCTAATAACTCTTTGTTGATGTTGTCATATACCTCCAGCATTGAGGGATTAACAATACCCATATTCATTCCATGTTGAATTCCATGATACAAGAATGCAGAGTGCATTGCCTCCCTAACCACATCGTTACCCCTAAATGAAAAGGATACATTGGAAACTCCTCCACTTACGTGTGCTCCGGGTAAATTTTCTCTGATCCATTTGGTTGCTCTAAAGAAATCAAGCGCATTGTTATTATGCTCTTCCAT
>SBFR01000255.1 GCA_006227105.1 Bacteroidota bacterium | reverse complement strand
CTTACGTCGAACAAATTTGTAACGAAAGATATCCTTACAATGTCTAATGATGGGAAGAAGATCTATTTTTCAGCGACTGGTGAATCACCATTAAATACAATGGTCTATTCTGTCGAGATCAAGAGTGGAAAACAGACGTTGATCACAAAAACGGAGGGGACCCATGAATTTTACCTTTCTGGAGACGGGAAGTATTATTATGATGGCTATTCAAATCACACAACGCCGTATGTGTCCAAGATCTGGACAACAAATGGAAAAATGGCCAAATTCCTGAATGAAAGTCCGGAGAAGCTTGCAGGTTATAAAATTGGTACAGCTGAAATATCAACGTTAACTGGAAAAGATGGTTCAACCTTGTATACTCGTTTGATCAAGCCAAGCAATTTTGACCCGAATAAGAAATATCCAGTTCTGGTTTATGTGTATGGAGGTCCTCATGCGCAATTGATCACCAACTCCTGGTTGGATGGTGCAAGTCTATGGATGTACTGGATGGCTGAACAAGGATATCTGGTATATACTTTGGATGGCAGAGGCTCAGCAGAAAGAGGGGTTGCTTTTGAATCTCAGATCCACCGTCAATTGGGAACGGTAGAGATCGAAGATCAATTGACTGGTGTGGATTATTTGAAGTCCCTTCCTTATGTTGACGCGAACCGATTGGCCGTTCATGGCTGGTCGTTTGGAGGTTTCATGACCACATCGCTAATGTTAAGAACACCAGGAGTATTTACAACAGGTGTAGCAGGTGGTCCGGTAACTGATTGGAAGTACTATGAGATCATGTATGGTGAACGCTACATGGATCGTCCAGAAGAAAATGAAAAAGGGTACGAACAAGCATCATTATTAACTCATGCAGGTAATCTGAAAGGGAATCTTTTACTGATCCATGGTACAGTTGATGATGTTGTTGTTATGCAGCATAACTTTGCTTTGGTGAAGAAATTCGTGGACCTTGGAATACAAATGGACTTTTTCCCTTATCCAATGCATAAGCATAATGTAGGAGGGAAAGATCGAGTTCATTTAATGGAAAAAGTACTGAACTACGTGATCGACAACAACAAGTGATCGATCGAATAAATTGATAAAAGGGGAAGGTAAATCGCATTACTTTCCCCTTTTTTTATTCGTATATTTGGCTCCTATTAATTCCAGTTATGGCAGAAACAGTGGCAAAGGAGAAAAAAGGAACTGTGAATAAAGAAGTATTACTCGATGCGTTTCGTTTGATGTGCACGGCAAAAACCATGGCCGAGAAATATGAAGCGAACAAAGAGGTTACTTCGAAATATGTACATGCGACCTCAAGAGGACATGAAGCTATTCAGTTGGCAATGGGGATGCAATTGAAACCTCAGGATTGGGTTTCTCCATATTATCGTGATGACAGTATTCTTCTTGGAATAGGGATGAAGCCTTATGAATTAATGCTTCAGGTTTTTGCCAAAAAGGATGATCCTTTCTCCGGAGGAAGAACCTATTATTCTCACCCTTCTCTTAACAGAGAAGATATGCCTAAGATCCCACATCAATCTTCAGCGACAGGAATGCAGGCCATTCCAACAACTGGAATCGCAATGGGGATTCAGTATAAAGAAAAACAAGGATTGAATGAAGATTACGCAGGAGAGAATCCGGTAGTCGTTTGTTCATTGGGAGATGCATCTTGTACAGAAGGAGAGGTTTCTGAGGCGCTTCAAATGGCTGCTTTGAAACAGTTCCCGATCATTTACCTTGTTCAGGATAACGGATGGGATATTTCTGCCAATGCTGCTGAAACACGCGCTCAGGACATGACTGAGTACGCGCGTGGGTTCAATGGAATTGAGGTAAGAACAATTGACGGAAGTGACTTTGAACTATCCTACAACACGGTTAAAGATGTAATCGACACGGTGCGAAAGGAGCGTCGTCCGTTTATCATTCATGCAAAAGTACCGCTTCTTGGGCACCATACGTCTGGCGTTCGTAAAGAGTGGTATCGCGATGACCTTGATGAAGCTGCAACGAGAGATCCCTATCCGAAATTAAAGGACCTGATGAGGTCATATGGTATTGATGAAGCAGATCTGATCAACGTTGAATCGGAAGTACGAAAACTGATCGATGAGGATTACGACAAAGCGATCAACGCTGAAGATCCGGAACCACATAGCGTAACTGATTTTATTTTTGCTCCGACACCGGTAACGGAAGAAAAAGGAGAGAGAGAGCCTAAAGGAAAGAAGAAAACTGTAATGGTGGATAGTGCATTGTTTGCAGTGCGTGAATTGATGGAAAAGCATCCTGAAGCATTATTGTACGGACAAGATGTTGGAGGTAGACTAGGTGGTGTATTTAGAGAAGCAGCAACATTGGCTCAAAGCTTTGGAGATAACCGTGTCTTCAATACACCAATTCAGGAAGCATATATAATAGGGTCGACTGTTGGAATGTCCGCAGTAGGTTTGAAGCCAATAGTGGAAGTTCAATTTGCCGACTATATCTGGCCAGGTCTGAATCAGCTTTTCACGGAAGTATCCAGATCCTATTATTTATCAAATGGTAAATGGCCTGTTAGCTGCATTGTTCGAGTTCCAATTGGAGCTTATGGTTCAGGTGGTCCTTATCATTCATCCAGCGTAGAATCTGTAGTAACAAATATCCGAGGAGTCAAAGTGGCATACCCTTCAACAGGTGCTGATCTTAAAGGATTGATGAAGTCCGCATTTTACGACCCGAACCCGGTGGTCATTTTTGAGCACAAAGGTTTATACTGGTCAAAGATCAAGGGTACTGAAGGAGCGATGTCCATTGAACCGGATGAGGATTACATTATTCCATTTGGAAAAGGAAGAGTCGTTCTTTCAGCAAATGACGAAGAGATCAAAAAAGGAAATACTGTTGGTGTGATTACATACGGACGAGGTGTATACTGGACACTTGAAGCTGCTAAGCAGTTTGAGGGAAGGGTAGAGATCATCGATCTACGTACACTTAATCCACTCGATCATGATTTGATGAATGAGGTGGCAAGGAGACATGGAAAAGTAATGCTTGTGACTGAGGAATCGATCGAGGCATCATTTACGTTAGGATTAGCCGGAAGAATACAAAGAGATAATTTCAATTACTTGGATGCTCCTGTTTCCATTGTAGGTTCAGTAGATACGCCTGCAATTCCATTGAACTCGATCCTTGAAGCCGAATTGTTACCAAATGCTGAAAAGGTAGGTGTGGCTTTACAAGGTTTGTTAGAATATTAATAATGTATTGACAAAAAAAGGGCAGTTTTTGACTGCCCTTTTTTAGTTTATTTATTTTGTTTTAGATCTGACCAACAACCGCTTCGGATACATTAATAATATGATCACCAACTTTCTCAAGCGAAGAGAAAAGATCGTTGTAGACCATTCCGCCTTTCAAATTGTATTCTTTGTTGTCTGAAATGTTTTCTAGATACTCTGATCTTAATTCATCACGTTTTTCATTGATCTTTCTTTCTGCAAGTACGGCTTTGTCAATAATAACACCGTCATGATGAGATTTAAGATTTTCAAGCATGATTTCAAATGCATGATCAACTAGATCAAACATTTCTGAAAGATTATTTCTTTGTTCAGGGGTGAACCATATACGAAGCTCATCTTTTCGTTCAATGCTCTTTGACATTTGATAATAGATGTCTCCAATTCTTTCAAGATCATTGGCAATACTGTTCATCGATCTGATCCTTCTCGCAGTTTCTTCAGATAATTCTCCCTCTGAAATTTTATTCAGATAATTTGCCACTTCAATTTCTATTCGGTCCGTGATATCTTCATATTTCTGGATCTTCTCGTACAATAATTTTTGTTCTTTTTGATTTTGCTCATAGAGAAGTGTCCTTGTAAATTTTGACATACGAGCAGTTAGCTCACCGAACTTATGGATTTCTTTTTTAGCCTCCAGAAGAGATAATTCCGGTGTATCCATAATACCTGTTCCAATGTAATCAAGATGAAAGATCTCGTCGGCAGCTCCTCTCGATTTAACAGTTCTTTCAGCGATTCGAACCAATTGAGGAACAAACCAAATCAGAATTAATACGTTGGCTGTGTTAAATGATGTATGAAGGATAGCTAACCCCGTATTGGCAAATTCCTTTGGATTTGAAAACGGGTCACCTGAACCCATGGTGTGCATGAACCATTTGATGCCGTCCAGATAAAATGGAAAAATTAAAATTGCCCAGGTTACCCCAATGACATTGAAGAGTGTATGGATCTGAGCTGATCTCTTTGCATGGACATTTCCAATGGTAGCCGCCAATTGAGCAGTAATAGTGGTTCCAATATTTTCACCAAGGATCATTGCCGCTGCCACTTCAAAAGGAATTATCCCTCCAGCAACCAAGGTCATTGTCAATGCCATAGCAGCAGAACTTGATTGAATAATTATGGTTACCAGTGTCCCGAGGATCACGAAAAGAATCGTACTGATAAATGGTATGTCCTTATAGTCGATAAAGAACTGAACCAAGAAAGAATCTTCTTGCAGTGTTGGGACTGCATCTTTCAAAAAAGCCAAGCCCATGAATAATAAAGCAAATCCTATTAGTGAACTTGCCCAAGCTTTCATTTTCTTTTTTCCAACGAAAAGAAGTGGTGCCGCAATTGCAAAAAAGATCAATGCATAACCACCAATGTCCACTTTAAATCCAAAAATATTGATCAACCAGCCGGTAACTGTAGTACCTATATTCGCCCCCATCATTACACCAGCAGATTGAGTCAAAGTCATCAAACCGGCATTTACAAATGAAACGGTCATCACAGATGTCACTGAAGAAGATTGGACGATAGATGTTATTCCAAGACCAGTAAGTACTCCTGAAACACGGTTGGACGTAATTGATCCAAGTAGATTTCTAAGTTTAGATCCGGCAGCTTGTTGTAATCCTTCACTCATGATCTTCATACCATAAATGAACATTCCCAATGATCCGATCAGCACAAGTAATTTAAACAATCCCCAAGCCCTTTCAGTTTCTGTTTTGCCTTTCTCAGACCAAACTGTTTCCTTGCCATTGGAGACACCTACTTTGAACACATATTTTTCACCTCCAATTAGGTCTTTGATTTCATATTCTGTGGTCTCGAGGGGTAAATTTTTGATTGCTGTCCATTCAGAATTTGAATACCCATCTTTATGTTTCTTGGCTCGAACATCAGTATTGTATTCTATGACGAGTTTATAGTTGTTTTCCTTGAGGTAATTAAAATCATCATAATTGATCGACCAATTAATCGTCATCCCCTCTTCAAAACCTTCGCCTTTTAAGTTTTTGATTAGATCTTCTGAAAGACTTTTATTTGTAACAGTGTCATTTTGCCCATATACTGTGAAGAGTACATTGGATACAAGGATTACTATTAAGATCCGGCCCAACAAATTTTTCATTGAAAATTCTTTCTGTCAAAGATATTTCAAGCCTTTCACCAATATCAATTATCAATGTTAAATAAACATTAAGTTAAATCAAAAGACGTCTTAATCTACTGTATAATGAACTTTTTGCTTGTTCAGTGGGTACTCGGACATGTTTTCTTTCTCTGTTGTAAGAACGATTGATTCCCCCTCATCTAAATTTGAGATTTCAAAAATGAAACGAGTATTGTTTTCTTTCTTCACTTTAAGAAAAAGAAGCTCATTTTCAAAACCAGTTAATTCAATTTGCTTATCGAATGTATTTTGACTCATTCGGTACGAATTCAAAGGAATTCCGTGATCCATAAATATGATAAATCCATCGCGATGCACACAAATTTGATCTATACTACTTTCCGAGTTAATCACATGATATGTTCCATGGGTTGAGGGTTTTATCGCTAAATCATCATTGAAATTTTGATTTATTAAGTAAGGATAAAGGCCTTCCGTGAGTATGAGAAAAATACAAACGAGTGACGCATTCCTAGATAAAGACAAAACCTGAAGACGAAATGTCAATGATTTTTGTTCGGTTTTATTCATTTCAAAAGTGAACAAGAAAAGAGCAGTAATTAAAAGGTGAAGGGTGAAGAACTTAACTGAAATGTCGAAGGAGAAATTGATAAGGGCGATATTGCCAAGAATAAATAAACTGAGGATTACACCTGCTCGTCTCAGCTTATTGGACAGTAGAAGAAACGCTGTAATTACCTCAAGACTTCCAGTGATGATATTATAAAGATAAGAGCTCCCGATCGTCGACCAATACAAGATGTCCTTGTCGAGATATCCTAACTTGGTGTTTAAGGTATTAGGTTCAGGGAAAAAGAATTGTTGTTTAAACACTTTATCCAGACCATATTTGAATAGAACGATGGATAAAAATAGGGTTAA
>SBFR01000115.1 GCA_006227105.1 Bacteroidota bacterium | reverse complement strand
GGATTAACGATCGCGATCGAGCCGATGATCAATATGGGGACAGAAAAGGTCGAGCAACTGGATGATAACTGGACTATCGTTACACAGGATGGATTGCCTAGTGCACATTTTGAGCATGACGTAGCTGTTGTCGATGGAAAACCTGTGATCTTGTCCACTTTTGATTTCATCGAAGAGGCATTGGCTAAAAAGAAGAAATGACAAGAGACGAACGAACAGTATCATTAGCGGTCTTATTATTGATCGTGTATGCTGTTTTAAATTTTGTTCAAAGTGGAATGCTGATCATTCCATTTCCATTGAATGAAGTGATCTTTTTTATGGTTACCATCATCTTTGCGATCAGACATTACAAGTATTCTTTCTTTACAGCCTTGTTCAGTTGTTGCTATGCCGTGCTGGCAATGCTTACTTCAGAGTTCTTCTGGTCCTTTTTCATGAGTGAGGAGCAGTTCGATCGTTTCTTCCAGAGCTCGTCGCCTGACGTAATCGCTTTGATGTCTAATGTAGTGCTGTTGATTTGGTCCGGAGTTCAGCTCATCAGACCTGAGAACAAATTAAGGTCGGCCTTTTTCCTATTATTTTTCCTTTTGATGTCCTCCGCTCTGATCTTATCTGAGCCTATACTGATGATCATCACCTTATTGATACCGTTTACGTTACAGTTTAAATACAAGGATCTTGCTCCATTTCATATGCTGTGGCTTCTTCAGGCAGTTTTGATGACCATGAAGGAGGTGATGCTTTTATTGGCGTAATTTTTTTTATTTTTTTCTTGTAAATTCAATCGTTTTCTTATTTTTGTCGCCCTAGTTCTTTGGACTTTTGGAGGGATGGGTGAGTGGCTGAAACCACCAGTTTGCTAAACTGACGTACGGGTAACTGTACCGCGGGTTCGAATCCCGCTCTCTCCGCAGAAAATGAAGTGTTGAAGAAACAATTTTAATTTATCTGTAATGTTTGCAGAATTCAATTTAGTTGTTACTTTTGCACTCCCAACACGGAAAACGATCCGTTGTTAAAAAGCTTAAGAGTTGAAATAACCGACTCGATCGGGGCGTAGCGTAGTCCGGTCATCGCGCCTGGTTTGGGACCAGGAGGTCGCAGGTTCGAATCCTGCCGCCCCGACACGGGGGATGAGCGATCATCCCCCTTTTTTATTGGAAAGGTCCCGTAGCTCAGCTGGATAGAGCAACTGCCTTCTAAGCAGTAGGTCTTTGGTTCGAATCCAAACGGGATCACAAGAAGCCTCCTCACAAGGGAGGCTTTTTTTATTAAAAGCCCCTATTTTAAAGGGTTTTCTCAAAATTTCCATTTTTCAGGAATCGTCAAAAACACCAAAAAAAGGCAATTAAATTCAAATTTAGTGTAACCTCTGGAGTAACCTAATTTGAAAAATTAATTTTAGGTTACACTTGGGCTTGTAACTAACTGTAAAACAAGTCTATAGGCTAGGTGAACTCCGCGATTATTACCCCCTAAAAAGGGCTGAAAAACGCCATTTTTTTAACCTTTTAAGTAACCTAAAATGGTAGGAAACAAACAAACTTTGGTGCTCAACTTCTGGTTGAACAGGCAAAAACAGAGAAATGGTGAACTGGCATTGTACATCCGGATCACCGTGGATGGACAAAAAACAGCCATTTCTACAGGCTTTTACATTGATCCTGAGATATGGGATCCAAGTAGGACCAGGATCAAAAGCAACACGCAAAAGCACATGCAGATCAATTCTTACATTGATCGAGTAAGGAATATGATGCAACAATATTATCTGGAACATCAATCTCGCGGACAAAAAATAAGTTCTCAGGATCTGAAGAATCTCTTCCTTGGGATCGATAAAAATGAGATCAAACACAAGACCCTTTGTGAAGCCTTCGATTATCACAATCTGAAGATGCAGGAGAAAGTGAATGTAGGTCTGATCAATCCGATCGTTTTAAAACGCTATCATATCACAAAAGCAAGACTCATTGAATTCATGAAGATCACTTACAAAAAAGAGGACATGTTTTTGAAGGATCTAAAGTTGTCCTTCATCACAGAGTTTGAGCATCATTTGTTAGTGAACAATTCAAAGATCACGCATAAACCGATCACCACCAATACAGCACATCGTTATTTGAAGAATTTAAAGAAGGTAATAGGCATGGCGATCAAATTGGAATGGATCACTTCAAGTCCGATCACAAAATACAGCTGCACGTACCAGCACCCTGAAAGGATTGTTTTGACGGAAATGGAGATCCATCGATTAATGCAAAAGGAACTTGATTTTCCTCGGTTGGACATGATTCGGGATGTGTTTGTCTTTTGTTGTTTCACGGGATTTGCCTATGCTGAAGTTTTTAAGTTCGATAGGGATGTAGTTCAGATCGGCATCGATGGAGAGTATTGGATCTCGACCACCAGAACAAAAACAGGCGTCAGGGAAAGTGTACCACTTCTTCCGGAAGCTTTGGCAATTGTTCGAAAATATCAGAATGATCCTAGGTGTATTCGACACAATAAATTGCTTCCGGTCCTGAGTAATCAACGATACAATGGCTATTTAAAGGAATTAGCTGCCATTTGCGGCATTAAAAAGGAATTGACCTCACATATTGCCAGACATACCTTTGCAACAACTGTAACGCTTTCTAATGGTGTACCGATCGAAACGGTCTCCAAGATGTTAGGACATACCAAATTGGCGACGACTCAGATCTATGCAAAAGTATTGGATACCAAGGTTAGCCAGGACATGAATGTTTTGAGATCCATTCTTGAGAAAAAGAAACAGGAAAGAGAGCTCAATGCTAATGAAAATCCATCGATAAAAAAGATCTCCTGACCTCAAATCTCTTATTGTTCATAACTCACCTCGTAGACCGTAATTCATTTACGGTCTACTTGTAGTTAATTTGTTTACATAGGGAATGGCACAACCAAAGCTGAACAATTCAATACTACAAGAGTCAAAAATGGAACAATTTATTGCGGTGGAAAAACAAGTGATCAGTGAGCTTGAACAGATCCTGCAGAGTGAAACAGACATGAACATCAAAGCCAAGAAGGCGGCACGATTGATCATGGGAACACTTTCAGATTTCAGGAACATGATCCGGGAAAAAGGATTCAAAAGGGATGAGGACGAGATCTATTTTTTCAGACGAATTAAACCTCCCATTCATGCGTATCTGATCTTCTTTTCCATCTTGTCAGAGATCGAAACCGGCAAGTATCATCTTTCGGATGAAGAGTTGAAGAACCTCATCGATAAGAAGATGCGAATGTTCAGGCACATTCAGAGAGACAACCTTGATTTCGTGACCTACTACATGGAGGGAATGACCCATTTGGATCGACAGTATTTTTTGCGTCCTACGGATATTCTGAAAGTCACGCGACATTCAACCTCAATGATGTTGGATCCTGAGTTGAGCACAACCTATGATGTGGTAGCAGCAAATATCATTGCGCATCAGATGCTTAAAAAGTACTTGTTCCCTGATCAGGATGCGGTGAAGACAAGAATGCCAGCTTCTCCAAAATTGAAATGGACCGCCAGCAAATCTGATTTCATTGAATTCGTATATGGTCTACAAGCCTCTGCGGCGATCAATTACGGGGATGTCGAGATCAAGGAACTTTGTCTGACCTTACAATCGATCTTCCAGGTGCAAATTGAAGATCCTTATCGCATATTTATCGACCTCACGAACCGAAAGACGATTCCCGTGAAGTTCATTCCCAAAATGGAAGAGGGCTTTTTGAGAAAGGTAGATGAAATGGGAGGGAAGGGGGTTATGTCTAAACAGGAACTTTAAATGATCATATTTGAAATTTGAACTTGAATCCTATCAGAACTATGATCCTTTAGCCATCAATTTTAAATTTTTCAATGTTGAATTCCAAGGTGTGATCGCTATCAAGGTTTTCATGATCTAAGAGTTCTAATTTCAGTATCCGATAAAACTTTTGCTCCTGATTTTATCCCAAAGTAAAAGTCTCGTTTTTAATGATTTTGTTCAATTGAAAAACTGGTTGAACCTGGTTTGACTCGGTTAGCAAGTGTATTGGAAATTGCTTTCTTCTTTCATCAATGAAGCGTTCTTGCGGGTCGTCAAAAACAACATATTTCAACTCAGCGACGATTTGAACATTTGACATAAACTTACTCCAATGGCTTGCAGAACAATATATGGATGATATATGAATACTTTGAATTAGTAAATAACTGTCCTCAGAATTCAATTTGAATTCTATTTCAGGGATTTCTTTGTTTAGTTTTATTTGTTCCAATCTGTTGTCTTGTTTTGCACCAGACGTGTGTTATGCAGCGTTCCCTTCTATTGGTTTGATATTATTGAACTCTTGCTCTTTTTGATTTCGTTCTTCTTCCAAATCATAATCATCTTGAAGACCTAACCAAAACTTGGCGCTTGTTCCGAAATATTTGGCGAAACGAATCGCGGTATCAGCTGTGATTCTTCGATTACCCTTGATAATTTCAGAAATGCGGGTTTGAGGGAGAAAAGTTTCCTTTGCCAAACGATAAGCAGAGATTTCCATTGGAATTAAGAATTCCTCAAGTAGGATTTCACCCGGGTGAATATTTTTCAGCTTTTCCATATCAATTCTATTAATGATAATCTACTATTCTTATTTCGTATGCATCATTATTGATCCATTTAAAGATGATGCGCCATTGGTTGTTAATCCGAATACTGTAGTATTCTTGCAGATCACCTCTTAATTTCTCAAGTCTGTTAGCGGGAGGAATGCGAAGATCATTAACATCTTGTGCGTTATTGATCATCCTTAATTTTCGACGCGCAACATCTTGGATCTCGTTTGGCAATTTTTTCGACCGAATTCCATTCCAAATTTTCTCGGATTCTTTATCGCCAAAACTCTTGATCATTAATTCTGATTTACGTTACTAACGTCAAAAGTAAGTAATTATTTTTTCTTAGGCAAGTTTTTCAATTAATACTACTCTGGGACGGGAGTGGTTAATGCGGCATAACGGTTTGCGGCTGCGCACCGCCGCACGTCATTAAATGTTTTGTGATTGTAAGTTACGAATAGTTGAGTTAAATGAATTAGTTGTTAAGAGTAAGATCTGGGCTGGCGCTTGCGTGCTGTTATGGCTATTTTATTATTCTGTATATAGTCTTTGTTTTATCGCCCTCCTTTTCAAATATACCAAGTTGAACTCCTTGTTTCAAATCCCTACTCGCCGTTGCAGAAGAAATCTCTTTGAAAACACTCATATAATCTTTGCGACTAAATTCAGTGTCACATATTTCGGAAAAATAGGCTAAGCGATCTTCAGTTGACATAACTCTACTTTTGAAATCAAGCATAGTATGCAACGAATCATTAACCACCTTAAGCATATACTCAATGAAAGGGGTTGAACTGCCTGATTTGTCACTTTGTGAAAGTGCGTGGTAGTAATCACTTTGGCTTTTATGAATTATATTTTCGAAAGGAATGAATTCAAAGACAGGATATTCTTTCATCAAAATCAAGGTTTGCCACAATCTTCCCATTCTACCATTACCATCAATGAAGGGATGAATGAATTCCATTTCATAATGAAAAACACAACTCTTTATAAGTGAAATCTCTTTTGATGTTTTGAGATAATCGAATAAATCATTCATCAAATGTGGCACATTCTCGGAAGGTGGAGCTATATGTGCAATCCGATCACCTGCCATAATGCCAACCCCTTTATTGCGATATTTCCCGTTATCTGATACCAAACCTTCCATAAGGATCTCGTGAGCTTTAAGGAATGCTTTTGAAGATGTTGGATCGAATGATTGTAATTGATCATAAACTCTGATAGCATTCAAAACCTCATTTACATCTTTCTCTGGACCAATGATTCGCTTGTTCTCAATAAGAGCGGTAATTTGTTCTTCTGTGAGTGTATTCCCTTCAATACTCAAAGAAGAATGTATTGTCTTAATCCGGTTTTCTTTTCTGAGTTTAGGTGAGGGTTTATCAAGAAACCTTGCATTGATTTGACCTATTTTTTCTGAAATAGAAGCTATCAGTTTTAAAATTTCAGGAGTGATTTGATAAGGAGGATTCATTTTATGATACTATCATTTGATACTATCAAATATAAAAAAAATTACAGAATGGTTGCTCTGGTTTTAATTAGCCATAACGGTCCGCGGCTATGCTTTCGCCGCAGTTTGAATATACAAATTGCTTGCGGATAATTATATTACTTATTGCCAATAGATTTTTTGATCAGCGCGTATTTTATGCGGTGGAGCATAGGTGCTGTTATGAGTTAATAAGATTTATTTAGACTTTATTTCAAAGTCACCAGAAACGACATACTCGTTGATAGTTTGATT
>SBFR01000236.1 GCA_006227105.1 Bacteroidota bacterium | reverse complement strand
AGGTACAGGAACATTAAGATCACCGCTGAAAACAGTCCGAATTCTTCAACAAAACTGGCATAATAAAAATCTGCATATGCTTCAGGAAGATATTCCTTCAATTTCCCGTCTCCAACTCCCTGTCCGATCCATGATCCATGATGAATTGCAAGCTCCGCATTCAGGGACTGTGCATTCGTCAGTACATCGTCGTCATTCTCCATTCGATTCATGATCCTGTTCTCCCAGGTTTCATATCGAGGCAGTAGATTAAGTGACGGTATTGCAAGGTGGATCATAATGATCATTGCCAAGGCAGCGACCCCTCCCCCGACAGTCAGAAACAATTTCATAAATGGAACTCTACCGATAAAAAGGACGGTCATGGAAATAGCAAACAAGATTGCCGCTGTAGAGAAATTATCCTTAACGATCAGACCACAGATCAGAAGAACCGGTGCAATTACTGGCCAGTATCCTTCTTTCCATTTGTCCAGTACTTCCTGCTTTTTAACCAACGTGCGTGAAACATAAACGATAAGTGCAAGTTTGGCGAAATCGGAAGACTGAAAGGTTAGTCCGATGAAAGGAATACGAACCCAGCGACCCGCATCATTTACGCGAGTTCCAAAGAAAAATGTAAAGATGAGAAGGGCTACGGCAAGATAAAATCCAAATTTGGAGAGCTGAGCGACATATTTTGAATCTTTTTTATGGATCCAATACATGATGCCCAACCCAATGAGTACATAGATGAAATGCTTGAATAAATATTTAAAAGGCGTACCCCCTTCGATCTTCACCAGGATAGGCACAAAACTATAGACACTCACCAGTGAAAAAGCAAGCATCAACAATGTGATGATCCAGATCACCCCATCCCCTTTTAAATATTTCAAGTATTCTTTCATTGTCCTTGAGTCATCTTGACGTATGTTTCAAAATCAGATCTGAAATCCGTTTTTCCTTCTCCAGAAGTTGAGAAAAGCAATATGGTCTGAGGCGCCTTGAACGATTTGATCATTTCAATTCCATCCTGAATGGTTTCTGTCCCCACTACATTTTCGATCCTGTCTAACCAGTGATCCTGAATAGTGAAAGCATGCGCATCATACAACACGATGGCCGAGATCTGATCAAGAATGCTTTCGTCTTCAATAAAAGTTGACAAAACATCCTCTTTTCTTCCCAACCAGATCACAGGAAAAGGAAAGGCATGAATGGTACTTGAGATCGACCCAGGATACGGATCGATCCATGTGAAGACATCCATTCCCCACATTTTGCCCAATGCTCGCAGCGAATTCTCTTTTTCAGCACGCAGCGCTTCCTGTCGGGCAAGCAACAATTGTTGCTGCGACGTCAGTTTCTTTTCCATCATCTACTTAAAGCGATCTTACTGCGGACTTAAACTGGTTACCTCTATCCTCGTAATTTTCGAAAAGATCGAAACTTGCGCATGCAGGAGAAAGCAAAACTGTTTCATCCTTTTTAGCAAGTCTGTATCCATACGCAACTGCTTCATTGGCAGATTTTGCCTCCAGAATAGTTTCCACGGCACCTCCAAAAGTTTCGATCAACTTTTGATTGTCTACCCCAAGGCAGATGATCGCTTTCACTTTTTCTTTTACGAGGTCCATCAGGTCTGAATAATCATTCCCTTTATCCACTCCACCAACAATCCATACGGTTGGTTTATCCATGCTTTCAAGAGCAAACCAAGTCGAATTGACATTGGTCGCTTTAGAATCATTGATAAATTCAATCCCGTGAACTTTTGCGACGAATTCGAGGCGATGTTCAACATTTACAAAATCTTCCAGACTCTCGCGCACTACTTCTTTGCGGATGTCCAGAATTCTTGACGCTATTCCCGAAGCAAGGGAATTCTGGGTATTGTGCTTACCCTTCAAAGCCAGATCATGAATTGACATAGTTAGTTGTTCGTTTATGTTTATTGTTATTTGTTGCTTGTCTGCGTATCCCCCTTTGTCGATCTTTTCCTTTAAAGAAAAAGGCGCCTGTTGAGCGGGAATAGTTCTCTTTGTTAGTTCTTCTCTAATGATTGGATCATCATAGTTGTAAATGAACCAGTCTTCAGCTGTTTGATTCTGAAGGATCCTGAACTTGGAATTCACATAGTTTTCCATCTTGTATTCATAGCGATCAAGATGGTCAGGTGTTATATTGGTCAGAATGGCAATATCTGCCCTGAAATCAATCATATCATCAAGCTGGAATGAGCTAAGCTCCAACACATAATATTCGTGATCTCCTTCTGCCACCTGTTTTGCAAGGCTCTGACCTACATTTCCTGCCAATCCAACATCAAACCCTGCCTTTTTCAAGATGTGATGAGTCAACATTGTGGTTGTCGTCTTTCCATTGCTACCGGTAATGCAGATCGTCTTTGCTTTCGTGTAATACCCAGCGAATTCAATCTCGGAGATCACTTTGATCCCTTTTTGTCTGATCGATCTGATCAAAGGTGCTGTCTCCGGAATACCAGGAGATTTGATCACCAGGTCTGCAGATAAGATTCTTTCTTCGTCATGAGAACCTTCCTCCCATTCAACCTTCAGATCATTCAATTCTTTCGCAAAAGAAGGCTTCACTTTTCCTTTATCTGAGACAAACACATTCCACCCTTTCTCCAGTGCGAGAATAGCAGCACCAACGCCAGATTCTCCAGCGCCCAAGATGACAATATGTTTACCCTTTCCTTCCAATTTTATCTCAACTTCAAGGTTACAATGGTCACTACAGCCAAAAGAATTCCTACGATCCAGAAACGTGAAACGATCTTCGCTTCATGCAATCCTTTTTTCTGAAAATGGTGATGCAATGGGGCCATCAAGAAGATGCGCCGGCCTTCACCGAATCTTCGTTTGGTGAATTTGAAATATCCAACTTGCATGATGACCGAAAGATTTTCGATGAGGAACACACCGCACAACACAGGGATCAATAATTCTTTTCGGATGGATATTGCGAATACAGCAATAATTCCTCCCAAAGCAAGACTTCCCGTATCTCCCATGAACACCTGTGCAGGAAAGGAGTTGTACCACAAGAAACCAATGCAAGCCCCGACGAAGGCAGCAATAAAGATCACCAGCTCTTCAGCGTGAGGGATATACATCACATTGAGGTAATCCGCGAATTTTGCGTGCGAACTTACATACGCCAAAACAGCAAGGGCAAGTCCAATGATGGCCGATGTCCCAGTCGCAAGACCATCAAGTCCATCCGTCATATTGGCTCCATTTGACACTGCAATCACAATGAAGATCACAATCGGAATAAACAATAACCATCCATATGATTTATTGGAATCGCCAATCAACCAGTTGTAATTGAATTCGTTTCCTTTGATGAAGGGAATCGTGGTTGTCATGTCATCCGTCTGGATCCACTTATGTGTATCATTTTCATCTTGCACGTGCTGATGAGTAACGAATGTTTCATCCGCTTTTAGTTTATAGTTCGCATCCACTCTTTTGTGAACAGTCACGTCGTCAGAGAAGTACAGAATACATCCCACGATCAAACCAACTCCGATCTGTCCAACAACCTTCGATTTTCCTGCAAGTCCTTCTTTGTTCTTTTTAAATACTTTGATGTAATCATCCAGGAAACCGATGATACCGAGCCATACGGTCGCTAGTATCATTGTGATCACATAAATGTTATGAAGCTTTGCGAATAGTAGGGTTGGAATCAAGATCGAACTCAAAATGATGATCCCTCCCATCGTTGGTGTTCCACTCTTCTCCAATTGACCAGCAAGACCAAGATCTCTCACTGTTTCACCGATCTGTTGTTTGCGAAGAAGGTTGATGATCCGCTTTCCAAAAACAATTGAAACGATCAGCGAAGTGATCAATGCCATTCCCGCTCTAAACGAGATATAATTAAATACTCCCGCTCCGGGGAATTCAATAGAATCGAGGTAATTAAACAGGTAATACAACATTATTTCTCCAGTTTTATAAACATTTCCTTGGTTATCTTCATATCGTCGAAGTCATGTCTGACGCCTTTGATCTCCTGGTATTTTTCATGACCCTTTCCAGCAATCAGAATGATATCTCCCTTTTCAGCCATTGACACCGCCGTCTTAATTGCCTGAGCCCTGTCGAGAATAGAGATCGTCTTCTTGAAATATTCACCACCAACACCTTCCATCATTTCGTCAATGATCGTTTGGGGCTCTTCAGATCTCGGATTATCAGAGGTTAGGATCACTTTATCACTCATCCTACAAGCAATACTTGCCATTTGAGGTCTTTTTGCTTTATCACGATCTCCGCCACAACCGACAACTGTAAATACGGTCTCGTTCTTAGTCCTGATGTTTGCGATCGTTTTAAGCACATTTTCAAGGGCATCCGGAGTGTGAGCATAGTCGATGATGGCAGTTATCCCAGATGGACTCTGGATATATTGAAACCTTCCGTCCACCGACTCCAGTGTACTAAGTGTAGTAAGAACCTCCGTGGAATTCTCTCCCAAGAGCTGGCTGACACCATACACCGCCAAAAGGTTATATGCATTAAAATCACCGATCAATTTCGTCCAGACCTCAATCCCATTGATATTTAGTACCAGACCAGAAAACTGATTTTCGATCACCTTCCCTTTGTAATCTGCACCCGTTTTTAATGCGAAAGAGTATTTAGAAGCCTTTGTATTCTGAAGCATCACCTCGCCATTCTTATCATCCACATTCACCAAAGCAAAAGCTCCCTTAGGAAGATGGTCGAAGAAACTCTTCTTCACTCGGATATACTCAGCAAATGTTTTATGGTAGTCAAGATGATCGTGTGTAATATTTGTGAATACCCCACCGGCAAAGATCAATCCGTCGATCCTTTTTTGATGCACTGCATGAGAACTCACTTCCATAAAGACATGGGAACATCCAGAGCTAACCATTTCAGCCAATAAAGCATTCAATTGGATCGGATCAGGAGTTGTATGAGTAGATGGGATTACCTCAGAACCAATTCTATTCACAACGGTTGAAAGTAATCCGCAATGATATCCCAACTTAGAGAATAGATTAAAGAGCAACGTAGTTGTTGTCGTTTTACCGTTAGTTCCAGTTACACCGATCAGCTTTAATTTCGACGATGGCTCATCGTAAAAATTGTTCGCCATTAGTGCTAATGCTCTCTGAGAATCGTCCGTTACGACTAGTGTTACCTCATCAGGTATTTCGACCTTCTCTTCGGCAACAATGATCTTACAACCACTTTCAATTACGGAGTTGAGATAATTATGTCCGTCAGAAACTGAACCTCTTATAGCAACGAATACAGAGCCCTCTTTCGTTTTACGTGAATCAAAACAAATTTCCTGAACACCGATGTCGGTTGCACCGTCAACGGAGATGATCTTCACACCATATAATATGTCGCTCAGTTTTTTCATTCTAATGTCAATTCGATTATCCCTCCTTTAAAAAGTGATGCTCCTGGAGGGATAGACTGTTTAGTAACTTTCCCGTATCCGATCACATAAGCACTCATTCCCATAGATTCGATGAGGTACACAGCATCCTTAGCACTCATCCCAGTAAGATTTGGAACATGCTCCTTTACAGGATTACGCTTCTTGAAAACAATACCTTGTTTCTTTCTTTCTGCATACAACCATTCACCCTCCTCAGCAACAGCATAAGGAACACGCAGTCTCCCCAAAGCTTTGGTTAGATCATAACTGTTTCCGGCGAAAACTGAAGGAACATTTCCTTTCTTCCTTTTTCCTTCGTTAACTGCGTCATGATATTTCAAGGTAGTGGCATACACCTTATTGGCGATTGCCGTAAACACCGTACCTGATACCGTAGCTCCATAAATATCCTTACTTGGAGCTGCAACAACCACAATACATGAGTAGATCGGGTCTTCAGCTGGGAAGTATCCAACGAAAGAAGCTTGATATTTCCATTCTCCTTTTTGACCGTACTTCTGATCCTCGTTCAAAATTCGGGCAGTTCCTGTTTTACCAGCTATCTTAAATTGAGCAGAAGTCAATTTAGAACCAGTACCACCATCTTTCATAACTCCCTCAAGACAGGACTTGAGAATAGTGAGAGTATTTTCAGAACAAATATTGTCTTTCAGTACAACAGGCGCGAAGGTCTTGATCGTCTGTCCACTTCGTCTGATCTCTTGAACAAATTGTGGCTTAACAAGGGTTCCATTGTTGGCAACAGCATTGTAGAATGCAAGCGTCTGCAATGGAGTCTGCTGGAATTCATATCCAACTGACATCCATGGTAAGGAGATCTTGGACCAATTCGCAGTACCTGGTCTATACATAACCGGATCCGCCTCACCTTCTAGATCAATTCCCAATTTCTGATCTAAACCAAAAGAGACTAACCTATCGATATATG
>SBFR01000101.1 GCA_006227105.1 Bacteroidota bacterium | reverse complement strand
GGGAACCAGTGGTAAACACCACCAAACATTCCAAATACAGCTGACATACCCATTACAATGTGGAAGTGAGCAACAACGAAGTAGGTATCGTGAACTGCGATATCCAATGCAGAGTCAGCAAGGATAATACCCGTTACACCACCAGTAATGAACGTCGAAACCAATCCAAGTGCAAACAACATCGCCGGGGTAAGAACCAACGTTCCTTTCCAGATCGTAGTCAAATAGTTAAATACTTTTACTGCAGATGGAATAGCGATCAACAATGTTGTAAATACGAATACGGAACCTAAGAATGGGTTCATACCCGTTACGAACATGTGGTGACCCCAAACAATGAAGGACAAGAATCCAATTGCCAGGATCGAACCGATCATCGCGCGGTAACCAAAGATTGGTTTTCTTGAGTTCGTAGAAATGATCTCAGAAGACAATCCTAACGCCGGAAGAAGTACGATATATACTTCAGGGTGACCTAAGAACCAGAACAAGTGCTGGAACAAGATAGGAGAACCACCGTGGTTCGTCAACATTTCACCTCCCACAATGATATCAGAAAGGTAGAAAGATGTTCCTGCCAAACGGTCCATGATCAACAACAACGCTGCAGAAAGAAGAACCGGGAATGAAAGAACCCCAAGGATCGCAGTTACGAAGAACGCCCATACAGTCAATGGCATTCTTGTCATGCTCATACCTTTCGTTCTAAGGTTAAGTACAGTAACGATATAGTTCAATGAACCGATCAAAGATGAAGCAATGAAGATTGCCATAGAGAACAACCACAAGGTCATACCTAAACCTGATCCAGAAACGGCTTGCGGCAATGCCGATAGCGGAGGATAGATTGTCCATCCTGCCATTGCTGGTCCTGATTCAACGAACAAAGAAGATAACATCAAGATTGAAGAAAGGAAGAAGAACCAGTATGATAACATGTTCAAAAATCCACTCGCCATATCTCGAGCACCTAACTGCAATGGAATTAGAAGGTTAGAGAAAGTACCTGACAAACCTCCTGTTAAAAGGAAGAATACCATGATCGTTCCGTGGATCGTAACCAATCCAAGATACATATCTTCTTTCAATACTCCACCCGGTGCCCAAGTTTCACCAAGGAAAAAAGTCATTACATCTGAACTTTCACCTGGCCATGCCAATTGGATACGGAATAGAATTGAAAGGATCATCGCCACAACTCCCATGAAAACAGCCGTCATCAAGAACTGTTTTCCGATCATTTTGTGATCCTGGCTGAAGATATACTTCGATACGAAACTTTCTTCGTGGTGCCCATGGTCATCGTGGTGTCCATGTGCTTCGTGTCCGTGTGCCTCGTGCGCTACTGCCGCCATTTTATTTCGAATTTAATTTTTATTATACTATTACTGAGCAACTACTAATGTGTCTGCCGGTGCAGCTACTTCCATTACCGGAGCAGCTACAGAAGCGAAATACTGATCTTTGAACGTACTCTTCTTTTTGCCTTCCATCCAAGTTTTATATTCACTTTCAGGAAGTACAACTACCATCATTTTCATCTTGTAGTGTGCTCCACCACAGATCTTATTACACATAAGAACATAATTGAACTTTTCGTTGTTCATTTTCACTCTCATGTCTTTTGTAGTGATCTCAGGCTTAAACTTAAAACGTGTCGTCATACCAGGAACAGTATTCATCTGTGCTCTGAAATGCGGGAAGAAAGCCGAGTGGATAACATCCTTAGAACGGAAATTAAACTCGTAATTCTTGTTTACACATAAGTAAAGAGTATCCTTTTGAATGATATCATCCCATGCCATCGCATCAATCTTATTGTCATGACGCTCACGCATTTGGTACAATAAACGAATCAATCTCTCTTTTCTTGAAAGATCTGCCTCCATTTTCTCACGATCTTCAGGAACAAGCATGATCTTCGTATCGTTCAACTTAGATTCCAACATTTTAATACCTGTAGGACCATTTTCCATTGCGTTGATAGCACTATCAATCGTTTCAGTTGTCATCAAAGCCAATTCATTATTGTCTAGTGTCAACTTATAGTCAAAACGACCAAGTTTGTTATCAGTTCCTGAATAACGTGCTGTCCAATCGAATTGCTTAGAGAAAAGCTCAACTCTGATTGCTTCGTCCTTCGCTTCTCCTGTTGCTTCGTTCCAGCTCTTCAATCCAAGTATGATGATCACTGCAAGGACACTCGCAGGAACCACTGTCCATAACATCTCTAATTTGTTGTTATGCGGATAGTAGAATGCCTTTGCTCCTGGCTTCTTCACATATTTGAATGTAAACACGAACAATAAGGTATTCGTTAAAAAGAATACCGCCGTAATAATGATCATGTTCAAGTTCAACAACCAGTCAAGATCACGTCCGTGCTCTGAAGCTGCTTCACCTCTTCCTGTCCAACCGTATGCAAGCATCAAATAGATGAAACCTGCATAAAATAGGATCATAAAGATCAACATCAATCGTGCATTTAAGTTGTTGTCACGAGTACTTATCTCGTGCTCACCACGATTTCTTAGTTTTGAAGAAAGTTCGTACACACGCACCAATTGCGCTAGTGCTACAACTCCCAGAACTACTACTAACAAAAAGATTAACTTACTTCCCATCTTTTTCTATTTTCCAGTAATACTTTACTTTTTATTAAATTTCGTGATGAACACTTTCATCAAGGAACGGGTGATTCACCGGAGTTAACGGCGCCTTTGTAAGGTTAGTCAACACCATTCTTATGAAGAATCCAGCAACTAATAATGCCATACCTACTTCAAGAAGACCTAATTTTGCTCCTGCTCCCATAGATCCTGCTGAAATCATGATATACACATCCAACCAGTGACCAATCAAGATCACAACTCCTACAAATGTTAAGATCCCTGCATTTCTCTTCGCATCTCTCGACATAAGGATTAGCATCGGGAAAGCAAAATTGATAAGGAACATGAAGAAATAAAGGAACTTGAAGTTTTCAATTCTCATTACATAGTAAGCAACCTCTTCTCCAATATTCGAATACCAGATCAGCATGAACTGTGAGAACCACAAGTATGACCAAAGGAATGAGATAGCAAATGTCCATTTTCCAAGGTCATGAATGTGACTATCATTCACTTTAGGAAGGTAACCTAACTTCTTCAGATAAAGAGTAGTCATTACCATAACTACCATTGCAGATACCCACATTCCAGAGAACGTATACCATCCAAACAATGTTGAGAACCAGTGAACATCAATTGACATTAACCAATCCCAAGAAGAAGTAGAGCTGAATACTGCGAAGAATACAAGGAAAGTTGCCCCCTTCTTGTAATTCTTGAAGTGTAAGTCTGTTCCACCAATTCTATCTTCTTCCAAAGATCTCATTCTGAAGCCTCTCCAGAAGATGAAATAAACAGCCATGTAAACTACTGTTCTGATCCAGAAAAACGTTTTGTTCAAATAAGCTGATTTTCCGTCAATGATCGCATCATAATGATGAGATGACGGATCTGTCGCTGCTGGGTCCATCCATGAATAAATGTGAGCTCCATCCATAAACGTAATTGTCAACAATGTGATCATCATTAGTCCAATTCCATATGGCAAGAATCCTGCTACAGCTTCAATAATTCTTTTAACGGAAGCATACCATCCAGTTTCAGTTGCATAAGCAAGTGCTAAGAAGAATAATGCTCCTAAACCAATAGCAAAAAAGAAGAAGCTATTGATCAAACCATTTGCCAATAATCTGGTTGCGAAATGATGATCATTCATTCCCATGATCACTCCGATCACGGTGAACAATAATCCTGCACCCATAAGTGCAACTGTTAGTGTTTTCGCTTTGTTAGTTATCGTGAATTCCATCGTAAGTAGTTATTCTCGTTATTATTTAACAGCTGTAGTTGTATCTGCTCCCATTGCAACGGCCGCAGCCATCATAAGACCATTTGTATCAAACTTTCCATAATCTGCGTTCTGGAACTTTCTTACATAATGAACCAATGTCCAGATCTCTTTCTTGTTCAGTTGAGAAGCATGTGATCCCATCGCTCCTTTACCATAATAGATAGAATAGAACATCTGACCATCTGATAATGTCGCTCTGTCAGCATAATTAGGAACTCCGGCATATGCACCACTTGCTACCATTGGTCCATTTCCATCACCTTTTTCACCATGACAATGTTGACACATCGCAGTATACAACTCCTTACCTGTCTTAAACATCCCTTCAGCGTTATCAGCTGTCAATTTAAGCGGGTTCATATCGTTTACTGCCAATGTATACTCATCCATAGATGTCAAATCTGCTCCGTACATTCCATGAGTTTCTCTGAAAGCTACGTTTGCCTTTCTGAAGTATGGCAACATTAATGAAACCGTAGCTGAATCAGTACCATAAAATGGAACTGTCCCAGCTGGAGGAGTCATTGCTGACATTTTCATTTTAACATCCATGTTCTCTCTTCCTCTGATCTCACCATAATCAACATACGGTTCGATAGCAGGAGAACGATACATATCCGGCATGTATTCCAAACCTGAGCTATCTGCATCTGCTGTACATGATCCCATCATCAAAGCTGATAATGCTACCACTGCTACACTTGCTATTGCCTTAAATTCGATCTTCATCGTCTATTCTGTTTAAATTGTCAGATGGTATTTCTACCTCGGCAAATTATTTAATTTCTTTTTGGTCCAACTCAATCATTCCTGTTTCCTTCAGCATAGCTTCCAGTTCTTCTGTACTGTACTTGCTATTCTCTGAAAGTCGAATTTCCATAACGAACTTATCATCTGTCGTTCTTGGATCCGGGTTTTGAGCCGGCATACCAGGAAGTGTTTTATTTCTTAATAAATAAGTGATCGCCATTCCGTGCGCTGCACAAAGAACTGTGAATTCGAAAGTGATCGGAATAAATGCAAGGATATTCTGCAAATATGTGAAGTTAGGTTTACCACCAATGTTCATTGGCCAGTCAACAACCATGAAATATCTCATTCCAATTGTTGCCAACGTCAAACCTGTCAATCCATAAATGAACGCCATAATACCCAAACGTGTATTCTTTATCCCAATGATCGGATCAATTCCGTGAATTGGGAACGGTGAGAATACTTCAGAGATCTTTACACCTTTAGACACCAACTTCTTTGCACCATCCTTTAGCACATCGTCGTCGTCGTACATTGCATATATTACTTTATCTGCCATTTCCTTTAGTTATTTGGTATTAATGACTTTCTGCGTGACCGTGATCAGGTGCATTCTTGTAAGACTCACCTGAAGATTTCAAAATCGTTTTTACTTCGTTCAATGCCAATACAGGGAAGAAACGAGCAAACAACAAGAAGAATACGAAGAACAATCCGATCGTTCCAACATACACTCCAATATCAATGTGGCTAGGGTAATGCATACTCCATGATGATGGAAGGTAATCTCTGTGTAGAGACGTAACGATAATTACGTAACGCTCAAACCACATACCGATGTTTACCACAATCGAAATGATGAATGTGAACAACAAACTTCTTCTCAATGGTCTGAACCACATTAGCTGAGGAGAGATCACGTTACAAGTCATCATTGACCAATAAGCCCACCAGTAAGGTCCAGTAGCACGGTTAACAAACGCATATGCTTCATATTCAACACCTGAATACCAAGAAATGAAAAGCTCAGTGATATAAGCAGTACCAACGATTGAACCAGTAACCATGATTACGATGTTCATGTACTCTACGTGCTTTGTATGGATATAAGCCTCAAGATTCATTGCTTTACGCATGATCAAAAGAAGCGTCTGTACCATGGCAAATCCTGAGAATACCGCACCAGCAACGAAGTATGGAGGGAAGATCGTTGTATGCCATCCAGGGATAACTGAGGTAGCAAAGTCAAATGATACGATAGAGTGAACTGAGAATACAAGAGGTGTAGCTAATCCCGCCAAAACCAATGAAACCAATTCGAAACGATTCCAGTGCTTCGCTCTTCCAGACCATCCGAAAGAAAGGATAGAATACATTTTCTTTGAGATCGGCTTCTTTGCTCTATCACGAATTGTTGCGAAATCCGGAATCAAACCGATGTACCAGAATACAAGTGATACTGAAAGGTAAGTAGAGATCGCGAATACGTCCCAAAGTAGTGGTGAGTTGAAGTTAACCCAAAGTGAACCGAACTGGTTTGGTAAAGGAAGTACCCAATAACCCAACCAAAGACGTCCCATGTGGATCAGCGGGAACAAACCTGCCATGAATACGGCAAAGATCGTCATCGCTTCCGCAGATCTGTTGATCGCCATTCTCCATTTCTGACGGAAAAGTAATAGTACCGCCGAAATAAGCGTTCCAGCGTGACCGATACCTACCCACCATACGAAGTTGGTGATATCCCACGCCCAACCGATCGTTTTATTTAATCCCCAGACACCGACACCGGTTCCAAGTAGGTAAAGAATACATCCTACTCCGTAAAGACCAATGATCAGGGCAATACCGAAAAGAATGTACCACATTCTCGGTGCTTTGTCCTCAATTGGCTTACAAACATCCTCAGTGATGTCATGGTAGGTCTTGTGACCTAAAATGAGGGGTTCTCTTATTGCTGCTTCCTTATGCATTACAATCGAATTTATTCAATTAATGATGACTTTCTGTTTCTTTTTCTTCACCGTGACCTCCATGATGAGCAACTGTCTGGATCTTTGCCAACTCAGCATTGTGCTCATTACGAACTTTCACTTTGAACCATACGTTCGGTTTAACACCTACTTCTTCAAGAGCTTGGTACGAACGACTATCGTCTGCACTCTTTCTGATCATCGATGTTAAATCGTTCCAGTCTCCAACTGTGATCGCATTCGTAGGACAAGCATCTGCACATGCTGAAGCGAAATCACCATCCACTACTGGACGACCTTCTTTCTTCGCAGTTAACTTACCTGCCTGAATACGCTGAACACAGAAAGAACATTTTTCCATTACCCCTCTTGTACGAACTGTTACGTCTGGATTCAATACCATACGTCCTAGATCATCCTGAGCAGGGTTAATTTCCGTGAACTTCTTGTATGACGGATAGTTGAACCAGTTGAAACGACGTACCTTGTAAGGACAGTTGTTTGCACAGTAACGAGTACCGATACATCTGTTATACGCCATTTGGTTCAATCCTTCATTGCTATGTGTTGTTGCAGCAACCGGACATACTGTTTCACATGGTGCGTGATTACAGTGATGACACATCATTGGCATGTGAACCACTTTAGGATTCACAGCTGCTACTTCTGCAGTATCAAATGCAAAGTTTTCATTTCTTGTTCCAACTGCCGTTTCATCATCAGAAGCGAAATAACGGTCGATTCTCAACCAGTGCATTTCACGACCTCTTCTTACTTCATCTTTTCCAACAACCGGAACGTTGTTTTCTGATTGACAAGCGATCAAACAGTTTCCACAACCGATACAAGAAGAAAGATCTATTGTCATTCCCCAACGGTGACCGATGTTTTCAACTGGATGAGCATCCCAAAGGTCAAACTCTCCAACAGGAGTAGGAACGTGATTTCCTTCCGCATCCAGCTTTAATAGCATGTGTGCAGGATTGTATGCTTCCTTCTCTCCCTTGCTGTAAATATCAAGAGTTGTTTCTCTAACAATCGAATGACGACCCATTACCGTGTGATGGATCTGAGTAGCCGCAATTGGATAAACTCCGTCAACAGGAGTTAAACCTCCGACAGCAGAATAACTGAAAGTTCCGTTCTCTACTGATACGAATGGATAAACGTTCGCACCAATTGGAGCAGGATTTCCATTTTCCAATTGAACATTTCCACCATATTCCTTCGTCTGGAATGCAGCTTTTCCAATGTTCTCTCCATTTGCTCCACGACCATAACCCAAAGCAATACCTACTGTCTTTGGTGCCTGTCCTGGTAACGGATAAACTGGAAGTGTAACTTCAGTAGACCCAACTTTAACAGACGCCATGTTCAATCCATTTTCCTGATCGAACGTAGTAGCAAATCCCATTTCCTTCATTTCTGAAGGGTTCATGGTAATATAGTTGTCCCATGTAACCTTAGTCAATGGATCAGGCATCTCCTGCAACCACGGGTTAGCAGTGTAAAGACCTGTTCCAATCGCTGATTTTTGATACATGATCACCTCTAACGCTCCTCCTTTCGGTAAACCTGAAGAAGCTCCAGAAAGAGCAGCCTCATTGAAGGTCATTGGAGCTGCATCCTCAACTACTGGCATATCCATTTCAACGCAGCTGTTGTGCACCGCCATGTTCCAGTATGTATGGAAATCAGCATATTTCGTTTGACTTGGGAATCCGTAAGTTTCCCATGTCTTTTTAATATAGTCGTATGCTACTTTTGAATCTTTTCCTGAACGGTCAGCTTTGTTCGCCCAAACCAACATCGACTCAAGAGAAGATGAAGTATTGAATAACGGACGAATAGTTGGCTGTCCAACAGCGTAATGATTCATTTTTGGATTGTGATCAGTCCACGATTCCAATGCATGATTGTCAGGACAGATGAAAGAACATCTTGAAGCTGTTTCATCAGCATGAGTAGAAATAGCAACTGAAGTTTTGATCTTTGTGATCGCTTCTCCTAAAGCTTTCCCTTTTGGATGAGTATACACAGGATTTGTTCCCATGAAAATCACTACGTCTGACGCTTTACCTCCGATCACAGCATCCACAAACTTGTTCATCTTGTCATCCTCTGACTTGAACATGTTCACAGAATTCTTAAGATCCATTGTCTTACCATAGTTTCCAAGAACAGAATTGATCTTGTTCACAAGGATCTGAACCGATTTATTGTTTGATCCAGAAATAACAATTGACTCTCCTTTATGCGCCTTCAGAGCTTTAATCGCTTCATCAGCAATCGCAGCTACTTCTTTTGACAATGCATTTGGTACGTTCGTCGAAACTCCCAATCCTTTCAAGATGTATGAAAGAACGTTAGCTTCTTCCGAAGGCTTAACCATTCCTCTGTAGTCAGCATTAGAACCAGAAACAGACATCATTGACTCGAACTGGAAGTGCTTTGACATCCACTCTCCGTCAGGATTTCTTCTTGTTCCGTATGCTGTAGCATATTCTGTAGATAACAACCATGAGCTAAGGAAATCTGCTCCTACACTTACAATTGTTTTTGCATTTTCAAAATGATAATCAGGGATAACAGCCGCTCCGAATGAAGCTTCATTTGCCTGACGAATACCTGCGTAAGATACAGCGTCATATTGAATGTGTTCGAACTTGTCATTTCCTTCTGCTGCTCCAACTGACGCCGCTAGTTCAGCAATCGCCATTTGCATTGAAGGACTAATAACTGTATTCGAAACTAAAGTCACTTTATTTGCTGACTTCATCGCTCCCTTGATAGCATCATCCACTTTTGACCAAGAGCTTTCATCACCCTTTGCCATTGGACCTGTCAATCTAGCACTGTCGTACAACCCAAGAACTGAAGCAATGATCTGTGGATTAACACCTCCAGATGTAAATCCATAATCTTTGTTCCCCTTGATGTAAATAGGACGACCTTCTCTAGTTTTAACCAAGATACTAGCGTAAGAAACTCCATCATAAAAAGTTGAAGCATACCATGTAGGCATACCAGGAAGCACATCTTCAGGCTTATTCACATAAGGAATAGCTTTTGTTACAGGCGCCTCACAAGCAGCAACCGTTGCAGCCGCTACACTAAAGCCGAGGAACTTAAGGAAATCACGTCTTGCTGTTGATGTCTCCTTTAGGTTTTCATCCCCAAGGAATTCCTCAACACTCATTTCAGACAGAAACTCCTGATCTCTTGATTTTAGGAACTCTGGTGTCTCTTTTAATTCGTCAAGACCCTTCCAATATTTTCTTGTCATTCCCATATGATTAATTCGGATTCTTCAATTATTAATTAGTAGTGGCACTTAGCACATTCCCAACCTCCAAGTTCGCTTACGGTCACTTTTCCGTCTTTCAAATATTTCCCATAAAGAGACTTGTCGTTATTCAACAGTCGCTTGTGGATCTCATTGTAATAACCATCATTCTTTGTGTCAATTGACCCTGTTGAGATCTCTTTTTCACCATGACACTCAATACACCACCCCATTGTTAATGTAGGCTTTGTAAGAGGAATATTACCTTCGATCTTATTCAATTCAGAAACTGGCTGAACTTTCGCAGTCTCCTTCATTTTAGTCATGTCTCCGTGACACTGCTTACAGTCTACACCACCAACAACTACGTGCTGAGAGTGATTGAAATAAACGTGATCCGGTAGAACGTGTACTTTATTCCAAACGATAGGAGAAGTTTTTCCAGTGTATTTTCCAGCTCCTTCAGGATTCCATCCTGCCGCATCGTAGATCTTAGCGATTTGTTCTTGCTGTGCAGGAGTACGACCGTTGATCTGCTTGTGACAGTTCATACAAACGTTTACTGTAGGTAGACCAGCAGATTTTGATTTTGTAACAGAATTGTGACAATACTTACAATCGATTCCATTCACACCAGCGTGAATATCATGCGGGAAAGCAATTGGCTGAGACGGCTGATAGTTCTCTACTACACCGATCGTGTAAAGCCCTAAGAAAAGAGTAACAATTACACAGATAACAACAACCAATGAACCGATTCCAACATATTTTCTGTTTTTCCAGGCCCACTGCTTCAACTCTTCACCATAGGTAAGTCCCTCTTGCACCTCTTCACCTGCTGCTTCTGAAGCAGCAATGTGTAACTGGCGACGAACTCCACCAACTGCAAGAATGATCGTTACGAAGATGATACCCAGAATAATCCAGATCCAACCCATTGACGACTCTTCTTCTACTGCATCTGTAGCAGTTGCAGCACCAGCTCCAGCAGTATCACCTTCTGATCCTGGCTCAGGCTGAGAATCAACCCAGTCGAAAATCGCATCGATCTCCTCCTTTTTCAATTCAGGGAAAGCACTCATGGCTGTAGGAGACCAAGTTGAAACTGTCTGTGCATACGGATCGTTCGCTGCTGCAGTCTGCCAGTTATTTACCCACTGGTAGATTGACCCTTCAGCGGCACCACCGTCAGCCCATTTGGTTCTGACCTGGAATAACTTTGGCCCTGTACTGTTCTTGTGCGGTTGGTGACAACTAGCACATTTTGCTTTAAATAGGGCGTCTCCCTGAGCATTTGTGGTAAACGTTCCGGCAAAGAACATTACGAAAAGAGCGCCGAAACACCAATTTGATAGATTTCTAAACATCTGACTTCTAGATATTTTCATGTAAAAAACTGTAAGTCTTGCTCCCAAAAAACACTTTTAGGCGGAAGCAAATTTAGAAGAAAGCATGTATTTCATGACAGTTTTATGACAAATTTGAGGGTCTAACCATTAATTTAAATTCATTCTAAATAAGGCTTGGCTTTAACATTTATTATGAAATGTTGTGGCTGTGCGGGTTAGGTCATTTTACAAGCGTAAAATCCTTTTTCGGCATGGACTTTGAGCGATAGAAATATTACATTTGCCAATAAGTTATTCTGGTATCATGAAAGTGTTCTATGTCATCCCTTTTCTAATCTTGTCCATGTTCGGACATTCCCAAAGTGGAAATGTCGTCGTACACAAGGATCCCCGATTGGATAATTTCATTAAGCAACGTGGAATGATCATTCCTCCAGCGACAAGTCCACAAATGTCCGGATACAGAGTTCAGCTGATCTTCGACTCGAATAAAAAGATCGTAGATGATGCCCGTTCAAAATTTATTAGTCAACATCCAAAGATCGATACGTACATCTCCTACAGTGCACCGCATTTCACGCTGAAAGTGGGGGATTTCAGATCAAAGCAGGATGCCGAAAAGATCAAAGATGAGCTCATGCGGGATTTCCCAACTTGTTTCATTGTGAAAGAAACGATCAATTTACCTCGAATCGATTAATGCCACAAACTTTCGGAAAAGCATATAAGCTCTGTTCTACCAGACTAATTGATTCTGCTTTTTCAGAAGGATCTGCTGTGAAGCAATACCCATTCAAATTGATCATTGGAGAGATCTCTGAAGATCATGAAATTCCCTTCTCCTTTCAAATCGTTTTCTCTGTACCTAAAAGAAACGTGAAGAGTGCTGTGAAAAGAAATCTAATCAAAAGGAGAATGAAAGAAGCATTTAGACTGAACAAAAATGAATTTGAACTTTATTTATCAGAAAAGAATCTGAGAAAGACATTATTTTTGATCTATCTCGAAAAGGAAATACTTTCTTTCGATCAAATTCAAAAGAAGATGATCGCATTATTAGAGAAAAGCATAAAACACCTCGAACAAGCATGAAAAATCTACTCATTGTTTTAAGCATATTCACACTTCAATTTAGTGTTGTCGCACAGTCCAATGGATTCGAAGTCATCAAAAGCCTCGAACTAATGGATCAGATCTATCAGCATCTGGAGATGTATTATGTAGATGAACCACAAACTGGTAAGATCTCCAAAGTTGGGATCGATGCGATGTTAAAAGAACTTGATCCCTATACGGTCTATTACCACGAGTCGAACATTGAAGATTACCGTTTAATGACTACTGGTCAATATGGGGGTATTGGTGCTTTGATCAGAAAGACAGGAGACTATACGATCATTGCAGAACCCTATGAAGGAAATCCGGCGTTCACATCTGGACTAAGAGCAGGAGATAAGATCTTGTCTATCGATGGAAAATCAATGAAAGGATTAGCTTCTGATGAAGTTTCTTCCTCTCTAAAGGGACCAAAAGGAACTACCATCGAGATCGAAATTGAAAGACCGCAACAAGAAGGAACGCAAAAGATCAAAGTAACGCGTGACGAAATCAAATTACCGGATGTGCCCTATTCCGGAATGATCAATGAAACGGTCGGTTATATTCGACTGAATAGCTTTACTCAAACAGCCTCCAGTGAGGTTAAATCTGCTTTTCTTAAGTTGAAAGAGCAAGGGATGAAAGAGCTAGTTTTTGACCTTCGCGGAAATGGCGGTGGGTTACTGATCGAAGCGGTCAAGATCGTTAATATGTTCATCAAAAAAGGAGAAGTCGTTGTTACCACCAAGGGAAGAGTTCCAGAGGAGAATCGTATTTATAAAACCATGGAAGATCCACTAGACCTAAACATTCCTTTGGTAGTACTCATCGATGAAGGTTCTGCATCTGCGAGTGAAATCGTCTCGGGATCATTGCAAGATCTTGACAGGGCGGTCATCGTTGGAACAACTTCTTATGGAAAAGGACTTGTGCAGAGGACGTATGATCTGAAGTATGGCTCCAAGGTAAAGCTCACTATTGCCAAATACTATACCCCTTCAGGAAGATGCGTTCAAAGACTGGAATATTATGACAAAGAAGAAGGAATGAAACCATCTGAAATTCCAGACTCTCTCATCAAGATCTTTAAAACAGTCAATGGACGAGAAGTGATCGATGGGCGTGGAATAGAACCCGATATAAAGATCGATAAAGATGAATTGAGTAGACTGACAGCCACCGTGTATGCCAAGAATTTCATGTTTGATTACGCTACGCAGTATGCGTCCACACATGAAAAGATCGCTGAGGCTAACAAATTTGCCTTAACAGATGATGAATACGAAGAATTCAAAAAGTATGTCCTCTCACAAGATTTCACTTATTCTACCGCTTCGGAAGAAATGCTGAAAAAAATGAAAGAAACCGCGGAAGAAGAAGGTTTCTATGAAGATGCTTCTGCGGAATATGAGGCATTGCTACAAAAAGTTCATCCTTCAAAAGAGAGAGATCTAAATAAATTCAAAGATGAAATCCTTGAAATGCTTGAGAATGAGATCGTTTCAAGATATTACTTTCAGAAAGGAAGAGCCATCAACTCATTCAAGAATGATAAGACCTTGAAAAAGGGTGTCGAAATCTTAGGGAAAACATCTGAATACAATACTATTCTCAAAAAATAAGCGTTAGTTGAAAAACTACTTTTGAAATGACCTACCGGAATCTCGGAGAGAAAACTCATACTGCTATTCATTTAATAGCCCTTTCCGGACTCGCCGCAGGTTTACCCACCAATAAAATAGTTCTTTCCCTTTCCTTAATGATCGGGATTCTTAATCTTGTCATGGAGGCAAACTTCATTGTCTACTGGGAAAAAATAAAAAAGAGCAAATCATTTCTATTAATTACAGCCCTATTTGTACTTCATTTTATTGGAATAATTTGGTCCAATGACGTTCAATATGCACTGAATGATATACGAATTAAAATTCCACTCGTCCTAATCCCATTGTTCTTTACAGTAAAACCGATCGATGGACTGGGAAGACATCTGATCACAACAATATTCATTCTTTCAGTATTGGTAACGTCACTGATCAATGTGGCTTATCACCAGCACTGGATAGGAAACCGAGAATACCTTGACATTAGAGATCTTTCTCTGTTCGGCTCTCACATTCGATATGGAATTCTTGTTGCCATTGCTTCATTGATCATCTTTTATGAGATCATCATTGTAAAACGATGGTACCTACTCCCAGTATTAGGATGGCTCGTATATTACACCTTTTACAGTCAAGTATTATCAGGAGTCCTTGCGCTGGCTGCAGGGTTGATTGGCTTTATTTTCGTTTGGCTCTATAACCGGACCAAGTTGGGAGGAGTTCTCTCTATGATACTCATCGCCGTCTCGATTGTCTTACTTGTACGGACACTCATGAACTTTTCTACTCCAAAGAATATCCCAGACATAAGTACCCTGGAACAAACTACCAACGCAGGGAATGCTTATACCCACCAATTGGAAGGCGGATTTGATTTGAATGGTGATCCCGTGTTAATTTATGTTTGTGAAAAAGAATTGAGAGAAGAATGGTCCAAAAGGTCTTCTATCCATTACGACAGCCTAGATCAAAAACAACAACCCATCAAATACACCATTATCCGATATCTTGCATCAAAAGGACAACGAAAAGATGCTGAAGGGATTCAGAGTTTAACGGAAAAAGATGTGCAAAATATTCAATTAGGAAAAGCTACTCAACAAGAGACCGAAAACTCATTCAGAGCACGATTAAGCGGTTTACATTTTCAATTGTTAAATCAAGAGGATCCTAACGGACATTCATTATTGCAACGGTTGGAATACTGGAAAACTGGATTACGAATACTACAACGCAATTGGTTTATCGGCGTAGGTACCGGAGATGTTCAACAATCATTCGATCAACAGTATGAAGCTGACAAATCCAAATTACTTCCTGAGCGAAGACTAAGAGCACATAATCAATTCCTAACTTTCGGAATTACATTCGGATTCTTTGGGCTCCTGCTTTTCATTTTGATGCTGTGGCATTATTTCAAAATTGGTTTACAGCATATTTCGTTCTTAACGGTGGCATTCATTTTCATCGCTGCATCGACATTTTTCATTGAAGATACGCTAGAGACACAAACCGGTGCTACATTGTTTGCCTTCTTTTATGCTTTCTTTTGTCCAAGAGAAGATTAAAATAGAGGTTTCTAACTGCTAGAGGAACCCTTCTTTCTCTTTTACGTATCTTTGCAAAAAAATTATCCAGTGCGTTTCGAATTGTCCAAAGAATTTCTTGAAAATCTGCGAATTAAAATCGCAGAGCAGGATACGTCATGGATCAGAGTGAATGTACTGGAACTGCACTTTGCTGATATCGCGGAGATTCTTGACAAATTGTCCAATGAGGAAGCCAAATACATTTACTTCCAGATGGACGAGGATCTTCAGGCCGACGTTCTTATGGAGCTTGGCGAAGATATTCGAGATCGATTCCTTGCCTCTCTTTCTTCCAAAGAAATTGCGGACCAGCTTGAAAATCTGGATTCTGATGACGCGGCGGATATTCTTGGAGAGCTTCCGGATGAAAAAATCCAGGAGGTCATTGCCCAGATGGAGGATGATGAAGCTGCTGAAGATATCGTAGATCTATTGAACTACGATGAAGACACTGCTGGAGGTCTGATGCAGAAAGAATTCCTGAAAGCTAGAGTTGATTGGCCAGTAAATCGTTGTTTGGTAGAATTGAGACGTCAAGCGGAGGATGTTGAGCGAGTTTATACCATTTATGTTGTTGATGAGCTGAATAAGTTGGTTGGGTTCCTTTCATTGAAGCGACTTCTTTTTGCTAGTCCAAAGACAAAAATCGTTGACCTCTATCAGGACAAAAACGTCATTTCTGTCAAAAGCAGCGATAGCAGTGAAGAAGTGGCAAAGGTCATGGAAAAATATGACTTGCTTGCTGTACCTGTCGTAGACCTTCAGAATAAACTTGTGGGAAGAATTACTTATGATGACGTCGTAGACGTTATCAAAGAAGAAGCAGACAAGGATTTCCAGCTTGCAACAGGTCTCTCAGAAAAAGTAGAATCCAACGCCAGCGTCTGGAAAATTTCAAGAGCGCGTTTGCCTTGGTTGTTTATTGGTATG